>CAMLKS010000039.1 GCA_946480675.1 uncultured Bacteroidota bacterium | reverse complement strand
GTCTTTCCCTTCAGGTATGATGCACTGTTTTATATACACCCCACGCTCATTGAAGAGCACCTGGCTTTTGGTGGTATAAGAGCCATTGTTGCAACTTTCTAATGTTTTATTGTTGTTCCAGAAAATGAGTGTGCCGTACCGGTAGGCATATACATGATAGGGTAACCCCGTTAGCTGCTTAATATCATTATTGGTCAGCTTCTCTGCAAAGATGCGCTGCACCAGTTCTTTATCTGATAACAACCTGCCAAAGCCTTTCTGCTTGTTTTGCAGGTCTTTCTCTATGGCCGCCGCCATTTGCGCCGGGCCCATATTCCTATCATGGGTATAAAAGCGAAAAGCCGCCGAGCACCATAGTATAATGCTGAGCAGCAACCAACCTTTATATGGATATTGGCGAAACACCTATATTACGATTCCTGTTCTTTTGCCTGGTTCCACAATGCATCCATTTCAGCAAGGGTCATATCGTGCAGGTCTTTGCCCATCTCCTTTGCTTTGGCTTCTATATGCTGAAACCTGCGGATGAATTTCTTGTTCGTTTTTTCCAATGCCAGTTCGGGGTCTATATTGGCATAGCGTGCATAGTTCACCAAGGCAAACAGTACATCGCCAAACTCTTCTTCTATTTTATCCTGTTGTCCGGCATCTACTGCTTCATACAGTTCTGCTATTTCTTCATCCACTTTTTCTTTCACCTGCCCTATGTCATCCCATTCAAAACCCACTTGCTTGGTTTTCTCCTGCAGGCGTAGCGCTTTTATAATAGCAGGCAGTGATGGTGGCACACCGCTCAATACCGATTTTTTGCCTTCCTTCATTTTTATCTGTTCCCAGTTCTGCTTTACCTCTTCCTCATCTGCTACCTTAACACTGCCGTATATATGCGGGTGGCGTGCTACCAACTTGTTACATACGGTTTCTATCACATCTTCCAAGGTAAACTGGTTTTGCTCTTTACCTATCCTGCTGTAAAAAACAATATGCAGCAGCAGGTCGCCCAGCTCTTCTTTTATACCTTTCCAGTCTTCATCGGCAATGGCATCTGCCAGTTCGTATGTTTCTTCTATAGTTTGCTTGCGCAGGGTTTGTATGGTTTGCTTCTTATCCCACGGACAGTTCTCGCGTAGCTCATCCATTATCACCCGCAGCCTTTCCAACGATTTCCAATATTCCATTTTATCTATAATTACTTAACATCAACAAATAACTAATCAACCATTCAACCAATCAACTAATAACCTAACCACCCCATTTATATCCGCTTGCATTCAGCCCTGCCAGTTGCAGCACACGGTGTATCACCGTATAGGCTACTTCTTCCATTGTTTGCGGTTTGCTGTAAAAGGATGGTGTGGCCGGGCAAATGATACCGCCTGCTTCTGTCACGGTTGTCATATTGCGCAGGTGCACCAGGTTGTAAGGTGTTTCCCTCACCACGCATATCAGCTTCTTGCGTTCCTTCAGCATCACATCGGCGGCACGGGTTATCAGGTCGTTGCTGATGCCACCCGCTATGCGCCCTACCGTACCCATGCTGCACGGGCATATGATCAGTGCGTCGTACCCCGCACTGCCCGATGCAAACGGCGCCATAAAATCATTTTTATCCCACACCTTGAAAGGGTAGGTTTCATACAGTGTATTGTTCAGCTCATGCTGCCACACGGTATGGGCATTAGCGCTCCATACCAATCCTACTTCTGTCACCTGTTCGCCCAGTTGCTGCAATGTTTCCAGCAATACTTTGGCATATACCGATCCGCTTGCACCTGTTACCGCTACTGCTATTTTCATCCGTTGCGCTTTATATTATCACAAGATATTAACAAAGCTACACGTAATTAATCGTAAATTAGCTTACGTAAAAACAGGAGGAAAATGAAACCTGCGCTACTCCTTGCAGTAGCTTTTATCAGTCTTGCAACCATGGCACGCGCCGATGACAGGAAGGCAAATAAAACTACTGCAACCAATACTAAAAAAGAGGTGGAATGGATCAGCTTTGAAGAGGCTGAAAAGCGTATGCAAAAGCAGCCCCGAAAAGTATGGATAGACATCTATACCGGTTGGTGCGGCTGGTGCAAGGTGTTGGATAAAAAAGTACTCTCGCATCCGGAAGTAGTAAAGTACCTCAATGAAAAATTCTACTCCATCAAGTTTGATGCAGAGCGCCAGGATAGCTTTGTTTTCACAGGCAAAAAATGGGGCTTTATGCCTGAGTATCGTGCTAATGGATTAGCTGTACAACTCACCCAGGGGCAATTGTCATACCCCACCAGCATCATGATGACGGAGGGTTTTCAGAACCCCACACCCATAGGCGGCTACAAGCCGGTAGAACAAATGGAAATGTTCATGAAATATGTGGGCGATGATATTTACAAAACGGTGAAGTTTGAAGACTATATGAAAGATTTCAAACCCGCGTGGAAGGAAGTACCCGAACCGGTAACCCCCGCCACACTCCCCGCAGGGCACTAAGGCTTCTCTACGATATATTTCATATCACTCTGGTAATATTTACATACACTCGTTAGCCCGCAGCGTTCACATTTTGGCCTGCGGGCTACGCATATATAGCGGCCATGCAGTATCAGCCAGTGGTGTGCTATGTGCACCAGCGCTTCGGGTATGTTGGCTATCAGTTGTTTTTCTGCCTGCAGCACATTTTTTGCATTGGTAGTAAGCCCTATCCGCGCACTCACGCGAAACACGTGCGTATCCACCGCCATATTCGGTTGCTCGTATATTACAGAGGTGATGACGTTGGCCGTCTTCCTGCCCACACCGGGCAGCTTCACCAGTTCTTCTACCGTATCGGGCACCTCACCACCATAGTCATTCACCAGCATCTTAGCCATGCCCAGCAGGTGGCGGCTTTTATTATTGGCAAAACTGATGCTGCGTATCAGCGGTTCAATATCTTCAAATTCAGCCTTCGCAAGCGTTTCAGCCGTAGGGAATTTCTTAAACACTTCAGGCGTTACTATGTTCACACGCTTATCCGTACACTGTGCAGAAAGGATAACGGCAACTAAAAGCTGGTATGGATTTTCATAATGCAACTCCGTTTCTGCCTCCGGCATGTGCTTCTGGAAATAATCTATAACATAAGCATAACGCTCCTTCTTCGTCATGCATCGAAATTATAGAAACAGCAGAATAATATAAAAAACTAGTTAACCTCATCAGGGAACGAAAGCTTGGCACAGCAGTAGTAACCAAGCCTCATCGGCAGCCACCGACAATCACCCTGTGATTGATTGTCGGGCTCTTTTTTTGTTTCTTTTTTGGAGAAGCAAAAAAGAAAAACCACTCGCTGCGAAACAAAAAAATGTGGTCCCATCAAAGACCACATTCTCATTACTCGTTATCCGGTTCAAACTCCAGCACTACAGAGTTCATACAAAAACGCTTATACGTTGGCGGCGGGCCATCGTCAAATATATGCCCCAGGTGCGAATCACAACGTCCGCAGGTCACCTCTATGCGGTCCATACCATGGCTATGGTCGGGCTTATACACCACGCTGTTCTCGCGTATCGGTTCATAAAAGCTGGGCCAGCCGCAGCTGCTTGCAAATTTCGCATCCGAACGGAACAGCGGGTTGCCACATACCGCGCAGTAATACATGCCCTTGGCCGATGTGTTCCAGTACTTACCTGTAAAAGCATATTCCGTTTCGGCATTGCGGCCTACTTCATACACCTCCTTCGGTAGTAGTTTCTTCCATTCCTCATTGCTCACATTCAGCTTCGCGGTGTCGGTACGCGAATAATACGGGTTGTTCTTATGTCCTTCATTCATAGTCTCTTTCTTTTGGGCATTGCTGCACTGGCTGAAAAGCAGCAATACGCTTAAACATATAGCATTTAATATCCGCATGGTCAATAATCCTTTAAGTTAACGCATTTATAAACGAATGGTTCAGTACGGCGGATTTACATGCACCTGTTAATCTTCTGCAAATATCCTTTGGTATCGCGGTGACTGTTATCACCATTTTCTATAACGCTACTCAATACGCACTATATGCCAACGCCTTATTTTTACGTTATGAACAATAGGTACATTACCGCGGCCGAAGCCGTAAAGCACGTGCAAAGCGGCCACAGGGTTTTCATACATGGCAGCGCAGCCACACCCACACCACTTATCGATGCGCTGCTGCAAAGGGCAGGCGAAATCGAAAATGTAGAACTGGTGGCTATCAGCACCTTCGGCGATATCAACTGGAAAACGGATGCCATCAAAAAAAGTTTTTATCTCAATTCGCTCTTCGTTTCTGCCAATGTGCGCGAATGGGTCAATAGCCCCTATGGCGATTATATTCCCATATTCCTCAGCGAAATACCACGCTTGTTCGAAAATAATATCCTGCCTATAGATGTGGCCATCATACAGGTATCGCCGCCCGATGCACATGGTTACTGCACATTGGGTACTTCCATAGATGCGGCATTATCTGCCGCCCGCAATGCCCGCATCGTGATAGCCCATGTCAATCCGTTAATGCCACGCACGCATGGCGATGGGCATATACATATATCGGCTATCAACGAATTTGTGTACCACGAAATGCAATTGCCCCAGGTCAACTACAGCGATGGGGCAGATATTGCCGTGCAGAAAATAGGTGAACATATAGCAGGCTTGGTAGAAGATGGTGCTACACTGCAAATGGGCATCGGCGGCATCCCCGATGCAGTGCTGCGTTCACTTACCAATCACAAGGGCTTAGGCATTCATACCGAAATGTTTTCCGATGGTGTGGTGCCGCTGATAGAAAAGGGTGTGATAACTAATGAATACAAAAAAGTGCGACCCGGCAAAACGGTTACCACTTTTGTGCTGGGTACCAAGAAGGTGTATGATTTTGTGCACGATAACCCTTCGGTTTCTTTTATGGATGTGTCTTTTGTGAACGATACCTCTATCATCCGCCGCAACCCTAAGGTCACTGCTATCAATAGCGCTATCGAGATAGATATTACCGGGCAGGTGTGCGCCGACTCTATTGGCAGCTACCAGTTCTCCGGCATCGGCGGCCAGATGGATTTCATGCGTGGCGCTTCTTTATCAGAGGGGGGTAAACCCATTATTGCGCTGCCTTCCATCACGGCAAAGGGTATATCGCGCATAGTGCCCATGCTCAATCCCGGTGCAGGTGTGGTTACTACACGTGGCCATGTGCATTATGTGGTTACAGAATATGGTGTAGTAAACCTGTATGGCAAAAGCATGGAGCAGCGTGCGCGTTTACTTACATCCATTGCCCACCCCGATCATCGGGAAGTACTCACAAAAGCCTGCTACGAACGCTTTGGTAAATAATAAAAAAGTGATGGCTGTTACAGCCATCACTTTTATTTAAACGTTGTGCTTCTTATATCACTACGATCTCGTGGAAATCGGGCAGCGTATAATAGCGTTGTGCCAGTGTTTGCAGTTCTTTCGCCGTTATCGTTTTGTAGATGCGGATGTTACGGTTAAAATGCTCGATGGTCATACCGTTCAGTATCAGCGTACGCCAGCGTTGCAGTATAGAGAAGGGGCCGTCGAGGTCACCCAGCAGGTTGCCCAGCAGGTAGTTCTTTACCAGCAGCAATTCTTCTTCATCGGCAGGCTCATTGCACAGTTGCTCCATCTCGTAGTATATTTCTTTGATGGCAGGTTCCACCACATCGCGGCCTACTTCGGTATGTATGCTCATTTCGCCCCCATTCAGGTAAGACGATAGCGAACTGTAGATGCCATAAGTATAACCTTTCTCTTCACGTATATTGCTCATCAGCCTCGACCCGAAATAGCCGCCAAACAAGGTGTTCAGCACCACCATCGGTATAAAGTCTTCGTGGTGGCGGTTGGGAAACAGGCGGCCTATGCGTATAGCGCCCTGCACGCCGTTCGGGTCATTTATGATGTGCAGTTTCTTTTCGGTAGCAGGTTCCAAAGCAAACACGGTCTGCACAGACGCGGTATGTACCAATTTGTCCTTGCCGAAGATTGTTTCCAGCAGGCCCACTTCTTTGGCGCCTACTTTACCGCCCATAAATATCTTTACACCCGCCAGGTCATACTGCTTCTTGTAAAAGTCCAGCAGGTCTTCACGGGTAATGGCTTCTATCTTTTCCTTTTGGGTATAGCGCCCATATGGATGTTCGGGGCCAAACAAGGCCGCGTCTATCTGCTGGTTGGCTACAAAATCGCACTGGCGCAGGTTCACCATCAGGCGCTGTATGGCATTCTGCCGGTGTATATCCAGCTCCTGTTGCGGAAAGATGGCATCCGTCAGTATCTCATGCACTATCGGCAGCAGTTGCTCCAGGTGCTTGGTCAGTGTGTGCAGGGTCAGCGTACTAAAGTCGTTACCCGGCCCCACCTTCAGGCTGGCACCGTAAAACTCCAATGCTTCATGTATCTCATGTGCCGTACGTTTCGATGTGCCGTTCTTCAGCAATCCTGCCGTAGCCTGCGATACGCCCTGCTTCGGCTCCTGCCACAGCCCCGCCGGGAACACCCAGCTTATTTCCACCACATCCTGCACACCGGCATTCAGCCAGTATAAGGGTATGCCATTGCTTAGTTGCTGTTCGTGTATGGCAGGTAATATATAATCAAACGATACGGCATCTTTTATAGCCGGCGGTGTTTTCCTATCTGTCATCATCATATCTTCTTTTTAATCTTTAATGAACAATGCACGCAGTTCACCTGCTTCTTCGGGTTTCATTTTGCCGCCCAGTATCAGGCGTATCTGCCTGCGGCGCAATGCCCCTTCATACATTTTTATCTCTTCTTCCGTTTCGGGTACCAGTTCGGGCACTTTGCGCGGTTTGCCATGCGGGTCCAGCGCTACAAAGGTCAGGTAGGCCTCATTGGTCAGGTATTTATATTGTGCCCACAGGTCTTCGCCCCATACTTTCAGGTACACTTCCATCGATGTATTGAAAGAGCGGGTCAGCTTGGCTTCTATGGTCAGCACATTGCCCAGCTTTATGGGGTTGTTGAAGGATACATTGTCTACCGATGCGGTTACTACCGGGCAGTTGCAATGTTTTTGTGCAGCTATGGCGGCGGCTATATCCATCCAGTGCATCAGGCGGCCACCCATCAGGTTGCCCAGTGTGTTGGTATCATTGGGCAGCACCAGTTCCGACATTATATTATAAGTATCCTTCGGACTTTTCTTGATCATGTATTTGTTTTAAACGGCATCAAAGGTAATGGAAATGACTGTGCCACCGATAGCACAAAAAATAAGGGGGCTATTACAGCCCCCCTGTTATTATACGGTCTATTACCTTGTTATCCTTCTCATGTTCCGGAACATGTCGATGGATGTCCAGATGAGTGTGCCTATGGCTGCTACGTTCACTAAAATGAAATACTTCAGCATGGCTTATCCTTTTACTTTGTTCTGGTATTTCTGCGGGTTGCCGGTATAGGCCGTTTTGCAGGTTTCACTGCAAAACCATACAGTGTCCGTACCATTCACCGTGTATTCGGTCCAGGTGTCTTCTTTTTCCATTTCGCACACCGGGTCTATCGGCCCTTTAGGTGTTGCGGCTGCTTCCACAGGTGCTGCTTCCGCAGGTTGTTGTGTTTCAGTAGCGGCACTTTCTTCTGTGTTGCTGCTGTTGTTGCAGGCAGTGAAAGCTACCATGGCTGCCAGTGCTGCTAAGGTTATATATTTCATATCCCGGTTGAATTTTTACAAATGTAGGCATTAATCACACCCGATTATTTATATACACATACCCACCTCCCCTTGGGGGAGGCCAGGTGGGGCTTTTACCACGTAGTATTAAACCGCACACCCAGCGTGTACCATCTGCCCGGCATGGGCACCGTGCCTATTTCTTTATATTGGGTATCCAGTATATTGTTCACATCGGCATATACATTCCACTGCTTCCAGGTATAGCCTACGCGTGCATCCAGCAGGGTATAGTCGTTGGCATTGATGCGGTACAGGTAGCGCATATTGGCATTCACCTGCAGCTTGCCCCACCATGTAGTGCGTACCGATGCCGTAGCCTGGTGGCGTAGTGCCTCAATAGCATATTTCGATATATCGTTGGCCGGTGTGTTTTTTTCAGGGTCCAGGTAGGTATAGTTGGCATTCAGCACTATGTTGTGTGCATCGCTCATACCTATATGCTCACTCAGTTTATAAGTAGCGGTCAGCGTAGCGCCCTGCACATTTACCTGCTGGTAGTTTTGCGGCTGCCAGGGCAATGCATTGGTGGCGCGCACCCAGTCTATAAAATCAGCAGTATTGCGGTAGAAATAGCTGGCCTGTGCCCACAGGTAGCGGGTATTATATTGCACCCCACCTTCTGCATACTTCGCATGCTCCGGTTTCAGGGCGGCATTACCCACGTTGGTAGGGCCTATATAATACAGGTCGGTATAGGTAGGCAGGCGCTGGCCCATGGTAGCATTGGCAAAGGCTTTCCATTTCGGCATAAAGCGGTAGCCCACATCCACACCGGGAAATAGCTGAAAGTCGTAATCGGTATTGTAGTTGCCATATACACCTGCACCGGCATTTAGCTTGTCGTTAAAGTAGTGCTTGTATTCTGCATATACGCCCAGGTTGCTACGGTCGCGGGCACCCAGCCTGTAGCTGTTGATGCGGTCATTGCGATATTCCACCCCCGCACCTATAATGCCTTTGCCCACTTTTATGGTGCTTTGTACCTCGCCCGTCATCACATAGGTTTCGTGCAGGTTATGATACACTTCGGGCTTCTGCTTTATAAAGATGTAGTCATCGTTGTTATAACGATAGCTTACCCGCGGGCGTATCATCACTTTATCGTTCGGGGTAAAGGTGTAGGCAATGCTGCCCAGCGCCGTTTCTACTTTCTCGGTCGAATTGGCATCGGCAGGCGCGCTATAGTACCCATTCGCACCAAAGTCGTTGCGGATGTAGCCGCCCATCGCCTCCAGCTTGTTCTTATCGTTCAGCTTTATCTGGTTCTGGTAATACAGGCGGTAGGCATTGTAGGCAGTATTGTAGCGGTAACCCGTTCCTTCGTCATGACTTACAGATAGCATATGCCCCTGGCTTTTGCTTGCTATGCTGGCCGTAGCCTGCGCCCCCCAGCCATAGTAGCTGTCGCCTGTTGCGGTGTCTGTTTTAAAGCTGCTGCCGGCATATACCTGTGCGCTCACGGTGTTTTGCTCCGGTATACGGGTCACAATGTTCACCGCGCCTGTCAGTGCATTTACGCCATATACCATGGCTGCGGGCCCGCGTAGCACTTCTATTTGGTCGATGCTCGTGAGTGGTATGGGCAGGTTCAGGGTGTGGTGCCCGGTTTGAGGGTCGCTCATTTTTACACCGTTCACCAGAATCAGTACCTGGTCAAAGGTGCTGCCGTCAATACTGATGTCGGCCTGCGTGCCGTTGGGCCCACGCTGGCGCAGGTCCACACCTGCCACATACGATAGTAATTCATTGGTCGATTTTACAGGCAGTGCTGCAATCTGTTTGCTGTCCAGCACCTGTATGTTCCTGTTCTGGCGTCCGTAGGGTGCCTGTATCCGGTTCTCGCGGATGATGATGGAATCCATCGGGTTGCCTTGTTGTGCTATGGCATGTATGCTCACCAGCATCATACCTGCACCAAATAACCATTGTTTTTTCATACGCTTATTTTTGAAGCGCCGCAAAGGTATAGGTGATGGTTATTGATAATCAAAGATTTACGGGCATATTTACAATCGTAACATTTCAATGTGTGGTATTCCGTCTTCTATATATACCTCACTATTTGTATGGAAACCAAAGGAAGTATAAAAAGCTTCTAAATACAGTTGTGCGCCAATGCGTATAGGTTGTTTGCCCAATGCTTCTTCCAGTTTGTCTATCGATGCCTGCATTAGTTCTTTACCTGCTCCTTTCCTGCGAAAGGCAGGGTCTGTCACTACACGGCCTATCGAGGCTTCGGTATAGGATAAGCCTGCCGGTAGTAGTCTGCTATAGGCAGCCAGTATACCATCTTCAAAACCCAGCAGGTGCAGGCTTTGCTGGTCTTTATCGTCCATATCCTGAAACACGCAGTTCTGTTCTACCACAAATACCAGGCTGCGCAGTTTTAGCAATGCATACAGCTCGTGGTTGGTCAGCTCGTCAAAAGTTTTCAGTTTCCAGTTCATGTACTATTTTGAATGCCCCACACGCCCCTTCCCGGAAAGCAGTATCATGCCACCTATGATTGCTGCCATAGATAATGTAACGATGTGGTAATATTTATACAATAATGGCGAGAACATATAGAAGAAAATGAGGAACAGGAACAGCATCACTAAGCAGAATTTAGCATAGTCTATGCTTCCTTTGTTTTTACGGTAATAAAGTAGGCCGGCTATGTTCAGTAATATCATTAACGATGCCTGTATGGCACGCATTGTAAATATCTGCTGTTCCACCGCCCCTGGCAGCCAGTTCCTGAACTGCGATGCAAAATAGATGCTGGGTACAAAAGTGTACGATATTCTTTCTTCCCCATAGCCCTTCCACTCTTCTATGGCGCAATGGTTGTGATAAGCCACACCGTCTTTCAGTATAGAAGGGTCTTTTATATAAAAAGGTAGTATGTAAAATACCAGGAAGGCCAGCGCTACAGCAGCCCACATGCCTATATTGGCCTTGCGGGGTATGTTTTGCCAGTAAATAATGGCAAACAATGGTAGCCAGAATATCATGGTATATCTGGAGAGCAGGCATAGGATAAGCCCTGCTGTTATCAGGTATATATTTTTGCTGGCAAGCCCTATGGCCAATACCATATAATAAGCCGCTATCATCGTTTCCAGCGATACGGATATATCCATGCCGGCCCAATTGGTATAAAACAGGAGCATCACAACAGGCAGCAGTACGGCTATTATTTTTATAGCTATGTTTACCGCATGGCGCCATACAAAAGCACCCCATAGCCCGTTGGTCAGCAGCATCAGCAGGATGCCCACCCAGCGGTTATCTACCTTCAACAAATGGGAAAGGGCCAGTGGCAGCCAGTTGAGCGGCATGTATACCGGGTACGGGTGCCAGCTATATTGTTCCAGCGGATAATAAGGGAACACACCCGATGTATAGCGGGTATACAGTACATCCAGTTGGGTGATGACATCAGATAGCGCACCGGGATTATTATACTGCTCAAACAGCCTGTCGAAAGAGGGGACCGTAATACCTATCCCTGCCATACCCACCAATGCACCTGTTATAGCAGCAGGTAACCTTGCAGGTAATAAAGGTTGTGTGGCACCTTCGCGGCGCAGTATATATAGATACCAGCCCGCCATTGCCAGTAGCGATAAGAGTAAAATGATGGGATTGCCATCGGTGCCCAGGTATTCACGGCCGTTTACTACACAAAAACATGAAAGGATAAACAGGGCGGTTACAAGTATAGGCTTTATCATGTCTTCGGTTTAGCAATACCGCAAAATAAACAACCTTTCGGTTATTTACTCAGGTGCATGCTGCGCTCTTTATACAACTGCCGGAACCATGGGTCACGCAGATCTTTTATAAAGCGGATGGCTTCGCCGGTGCTTTTCATTTCAGGGCCCAGCTCCTTATTTACATTCGGGAATTTGTTGAAGCTGAATATTGGCTCTTTCACTGCAAAACCGTCCAATTTCTTTTCCAGCTTCAGGTCTTTCAGTTTCACTTCGCCCAGCATCACTTTGGTAGCAATGTTCAGGTAAGGTATACCGTAAGCTTTGGCTATGAATGGGGTAGTACGGCTGGCGCGCGGGTTGGCTTCTATCACATATACTTTACCATCTTTTATGGCAAACTGTATGTTGATAAGGCCGCGCACATTCAGTTTCAGTGCTATTTTCTTTGCGATATCCGCCATTTCATCCACTATCATCGGCCCCAGGTTGAAGCAGGGCAGCAGC
>CAMLKS010000038.1 GCA_946480675.1 uncultured Bacteroidota bacterium | reverse complement strand
CGGTACGTAGCCAAAGCCTGCACTTGGCGTCAGTACGTGACGGATACCGGCTATCTTCCCTTTCTTAAACATTTTTACGCCATAGATACGCGTATTGAAGTCGATAGCGGCAGTAAAGTCGCGTCCGGTAAAGAAGCCATCATGACGTATAGTATCGAGGCGGCCTTTGTCGGCATTGTAATATTGATATACCTGTTTGGTCAGCCAGTATTCTTTGTAGTTTACCCTGGGTGTCATGTTGATGAAGCGCAGGATATTGTAAGATGCACTGATAGGGATATCGT
Source organism: uncultured Bacteroidota bacterium (assembly GCA_946480675.1). The sequence continues at coordinate 11,776 of CAMLKS010000038.1, read as the reverse complement.
GGGTTACACCATTGTTGTAAACGAAGTTGCCTAGATTATTGAAGCTGAAAAGGCTGTCGTAAAAGGTTATCTGGTTTTTGGCCAGCAAAGTGTACTGCAAGGATATTTTATCGTACCAATGCGTAGTAACACTGTTCTTTTTCTGCAGGGGGTTGAAGTTGGTTACATAAAAGCTGATGTTGGGCAGGGTGATATCAACCAGCCTTGTATTCGTGTTCTGGCTATGGCCGGCACCTACCGATAATGAATAAGGCTTATTAGCCCAAGTTTTAGAATAGGTAATGTTCGACTGGTACTGGTTCTGCAATATCTGGCTGGCTGTAAAAGTATTGTTGGCATTGTAGGTAGAAGTACCGAAATCTACTGAAGCCGAGAAATTGGTACCCGGGCGTGATTTAGGGTCGGAGCGGTGTGTCCACTGCACATTAAAGTCTTTGGTAATGGCCGCATTCGATTCAAATTCCTCCCCGGTTTTATTGTAGGCATATTTAAAGGCAAGGCTACCATTGTAGCGGTACCTGTTATTATAATTGCTCAGGAAGTTGGTAGCCCAGCTACCCTTTGAATACAGGTTGGTTTCTACCAGCAGGTCGGTCTTTTGGCTGAGGCTGAAGTAGTAGCCACCTCCTAAAAGCCCCAGGCCACGGTTTTGCTCTATAGTATAAGTAGGCAACTTGAACCCTGAACGCTGGCCTTGTGTGATGGGGAACAAACCGAATGGCAAGAACAGGGGAGTAGGTACATTTTCGATAACTATGTTAGCCGGCCCGGTAGCGGCTACACGTCCCGGTACTACCTTTATCTTTTTGGCGCGTATACCGTAGTGTGGTGTTTCCAGCGCGCAGGTGGTATATACATTATTAAGACCATATATGGTTTGATCGGGGTTGCGCTTTACCTGTTCACTATACACATAGCCTTCGCCATATTGCGAGCGGGCATTGCGCACAATAGCGCGTTTGCTCTTAAAGTTATACTGCAGGGAATCGTAAGTAAACTTTTCCTGCCCCTGCGAGAAGGTGGGCTTACCTTTAGACTGGATAGCCGTGTCTTCAGACAGGGCGGCGGTTACGATATTAGAAGATTGTTTGTAAGTAACCTTGTATGCATCCAGTTGCATATTCTCATAATTCACTTTGGCATTACCATACAGCTCAAAGTTATTATCTGTCATATCCAGCACGGCCGAATCGGACGCATTAGCGGTCACTTCCGAAGGAAGCGCATCGGAGGATATGCGGATGCCCAACCTGTCTTCCAGGCTTTGGTTCGATACAGAATCTATGGTGAGGGTATCTCGGCTCAGGCTATCAAGGGTCAGGCTATCGGCAATAACCAGGCTATCTTTTATTAATGTATCAGCAGATATGGTTAAAGATGTAGATGTGTCAACTGTTTTGCGCTGAGCAAAGGCTGTGTTTGTTAAAACAAATGTAAAAATGAGCCCCATGCAAATTGCAAGGCAGCGGATGCATGAAATTTTTGAAATAATTTTACCGCACGGGCTCATGAACGGGCACAAAAATAGGTATTTGGTTCGGTACGTTTATGAATTTGTATATTTAACCCCATTTGCAAGTAGTCTTAATTATGTCGAAAAGGATTTTTCTCTTCATACTGTTCATTGGTTTCTCATCATTCATTGCTAATGCTGCAAACGGTAATAAGATAACAAAAATTGTGCTGGATGCCGGCCACGGTGGTAAGGATGCCGGTGCACGGGGACAGTTTTCAAGCGAAAAGGACGTGACACTGGCTATAGCCATGCGCCTGGGCAAGATGATAAATGATAGTATGAAGGGGGTGCAGGTGCTGTATACCCGTACTACCGATGTATATCCTACCCTGCCTGAAAGGCATGAAATAGCCAATAAGAACAAAGGGGATGTATTCATATCTATACATATCAACTCGACACCCTATCGCAAAAACAGGGAGCTGGTAGGTTACAAAACGGTGAAGAAGGGGAAGAGGAAAGTGAAGCAACCCATATATAAAGTAACCTACGACCATGTAACCAAAGCTAGCGGTACGGAAAGCTACGTACTGGGTTTGCACCGAAATTCACAAAAAGAAGATGCCATAGGTGAATATACCGAAGAAGTAGCAGAAGAACCGGGCTTGCTGAACGAGAACGACCCGATGACTGCCATTATCATAGCCCAATATTCACAGGCGTTTTTAAGCCGCAGCGTATCGTTGGGCAATCATATACAAAGCCAGTTTGTGAGCCAGGGCAGGGCCAGCCGCGGCGTAATGCAGAAGGGGCTGGAAGTGCTGGCAGGTAGTGCAATGCCGGGTGTGCTGGTAGAGTGTGGTTATATCAATAACCCGGAAGAAGAGGTGTACCTGAATTCGGAACGCGGTGTGTATGAAGTAGCGCAGGCCATCTACCGTGGCATCAAGGCATACAAGATGGAAACAGAACGCCAATAGTCATTTTTCAGGATATATCCGTCATTGAAATCATTAGCATTACGGGCTAAAATAAAAGACAAATAGAAATTGGCACGCCAGTTGCATTTTAAAATTGTTTCTTTTATCTTTAAGCTTCGTTAAAATTATATGTGCTAATGAAAGCCCGTTTTAAAACTATAATACTTTCTGCGCTCAGCGCCATTGCAGCATTCACAGCAGTTACTTATACATCTTGTAATAATGACAAATGTAAGGCGATCGTTTGCGCTTACGGTGGCGTATGTAAAGATGGCGCCTGTATATGCCCAACAGGTTATGAAGGCACGCAATGCGAGATCATTACCAGGGATAAATATAAAGGTGTTTGGAATGTAATTGAAAAAGGTACGTATACCCTTACAAACCAATACCAGGTGAGCATTGAAGATGGTGCCAGCATGAATAAAATGGTTATCCGTGGTTTCTACAACAATGCTACTGCACCTGTAGATATGATCATAAATGGCGATGAGATTACGATACCGCTGCAAACAGTAGATAACAGGTATGAAATACAAGGCACCGGTACCCTGAAATACGAAGAGTTTTATGGCAAACACGGTACACTAACAGTTCGTTACACTATCAAAGACAAAACCAGCAATATGGTGAATGACTTTGGTGTGAACACCGGTGAGCCTTCTATCTGGTCTAAATAAACCAATAGTTAATAATATATACAGCACCCTTGCATAGCAAGGGTGTTTTTTTTATGCCTTGAGTAATAACATATCGGCCAACACTATGGCTGTAGCAGCTTCGGCCACCACCGGCACGCGCAGGGCTATGCATAGGTCGTGCCGGCCCTTTACAGTAAAGGTTTCTACCGACTGTGTTTCTTTATTCCAGGTGTGTTGTTCTTTCGGGGTGCTGCTGGTAGGTTTTACAGCAATGCGAAAATGCAGTTCATTGCCATTCGTAATACCACCATTAATGCCACCTGCGTTATTGGTGCGGGTCTTCCCATTTTCATCTATAAAGGCATCATTGTGCTCACTGCCTTTCATCTTTGTACCGGCAAAGCCTGCACCAAATTCAATACCCTTTATAGCAGGTACGGCAAATATCATATGGCTGATGAGTGATTCGGCACTATCAAAAAACGGTCCGCCCAGGCCTAAGGGTAGCCCCGTTGCGGAAACGCTTACAATGCCACCTATACTATCCTGTTCTTCCACTGCTTTCAGTATTGCGGCTTCTATATCTGTATTGCCGCCAGCCTCTACCAGTTTGGCATTTACGATTGAGGGTGCTATTACTTTTTTAGCCACCACGCCTGCGGCTACCAGGCATACCGTGAGCCTGCCCGAAGAATGGCCGCCGCCGCGGTAATCGTTGTACCCTTTAAATTTTTCATGCAGCACAAAATCGGCATGGCCGGGGCGGGGTGTAGCTTTCAACGCATCATAGTCAGCAGAGCGGGTATTGTTGTTCCTGAAAATGATAGTGATGGGGGCACCTGTAGTATGGCCGTTGAATAGGCCACTTAATATCTCCGGTACATCATCCTCTTTGCGTGGGGTAGTGCCCGTTGCGCCTGCTTTGCGTCGTTCAAGGTCTGCAGTAAAATCATCTGCCGTTAATGCAATACCTGCCGGGCAGCCGTCAATAGTGATACCTACTGCCGGGCCGTGCGATTCGCCGAATATACTGACCCGGAATATGCGTCCGAAACTATTCATCTTTCAAAATACATTTAGCACCCAGTGAAGATAAGTGTTTAAAAAAATCGGGGTAAGACTTAGCTACCGCTTGTGCATCATTTATCGTAACATCACCTGCTGCATCCAGTGCAGCTATTGCTGCGGCCATTACTATGCGATGGTCGTTATAGCCATTAACTGTGCAGCTTTGCAGCGGCTTGCCACCAATGACCTCAAGCCTATCACCTTGCAAACTGTATGTAATGCCAAACGCATGCAGCATGGCTGTAGTGCTTTCTATACGGTTGCTTTCTTTATGCACCAATCGGTTCATACCCTGTATGGTACTTGTACCGTTGCAATAGGCCGCATATACAGATAGTATAGGTATCAAATCGGGGCAATCTGTTGCATCAAAATTGAAGGCAGTTCTATGCTCGTTTACCACCTGCAATATGGCTTTGTCTGCTTGTAAAGAATGGGGGGGCAAGTTATGGATGGAAATATCATTGCCAATTGCTTTCGCTACTATAAAGTTTGCAGCTGCACTCCAGTCGGATTCTATGTTTATTTCAATATCACCGCTTGTTCCTGTTTGCGGATTTATATAAAATTTGTGATAATCGTCATGCTGTATTTCCTTGCTGAATGTTCTTAGCACATCCAGCGTCATATCTATATAAGGCTTGCTGTTAAGGCCATTTACGGTAATGACAACCGGCTGCGTAGCACTGTATGCAAAGGCAAATAACAACCCACTTAAGAATTGTGAACTAACACTGCCATCGATGGTAATGTCTTTGGGTTGCAATGGCCCGTTTACTGTCATAGGCAACTTGTTGCCTGTTACCTGCACACCCAGTTGTGGCAATACATCTGCATATACATCAAAGGGACGTTTTAGTAAACTACCATGTCCTGTTATCTGTATGGGGCTATGATGCAGTGCGGCTATGGGTATGAAAAGCCTTGCCGACAGGCCGCTTTCACCACAGTCTATCGTGTTGGTGATAAGTTGTATGCCCATGCTGTTGATGCGTATGCTATCACCTGCAAATGAAACCTGCGCGCCCAACTGCTCTATGATGCGTAAGGCAGCTTTATCATCTTCCGATGTGCCGCAATTATATATCGTAGTATGCCCATGATGCAATAATGCAGCTGCGCAAGCCCGCTGCATCAGGCTTTTTGATGCAGGCGGTGTAAGTGCCCCGCTTATCTTTCCGGGGCTAATGATTGCCTGCATAGCTGAAATTATCTATCGCTTTCCGCACTACATCGAAACCAATCGTTTCAATAGCAGCATGGCCGATGTTCTTTAATACAATGAAATCTATTTTGTCGTCATTCCGTTTCTTATCCATCACCAATATATCCATTAGCCTGTCCGGGTGCAGGGTCAGTGAGTATGGCAGTTTATATTGCTGCAGCACGGTAGCCAGCCTATGGTAAACATGGTCGTCCAGTTGCGTTACTGTTTCCGATACTTTACAAGCTACCAGCATGCCCAATGCTACGGCCTGCCCGTGTGGCAATTGATATAGGGTTTCTATAGCATGCCCTACAGTATGCCCGAAGTTCAACAGTTTGCGGGCGCCGCTTTCATGTTCATCTTCCTGCACGGTCTGGTTCTTCCATGTGGCGCAACATTGTATCAGTTCTTTCAATGCAGTTTGCTGTTGCCTGTAATAGCCGATATGGTTCACCGCCAGTTCATCAAACAAAGGTGCATCGAAAATACAGGCATATTTTATCACCTCTGCAAATCCATTGCTCCATTCTATTTCGGGTAACGTTTGCAGGAAGGTGGTATCAAACAATATGAACTGTGGCTGGCGTATGGTGCCTACCAGGTTTTTCTGCAGGCCAAAGTCCACCCCGTTTTTTCCCCCAATAGCAGCATCTACCATGGCTAATAGAGTAGTAGGGACAAAGCCACAGTTAATGCCGCGCATATAAACAGCTGCTGCAAAACCGGCTATATCTGTTATCACACCGCCACCTACACCTACCAATACCGATTTTCGCTGCACTTGGTGATGCAATAACTGGCCCGTAATGCTTTCCAGTGTTTCCAGTGTTTTATAGCTTTCGCCTGCCGGAATAATAATGCTTGGATATGTTTCCGTAAGCGAAGGGTATAGCGATGCAACGTGGCTATCGGTAAGGATGACCGGCTGTGGTGCCAATGGCTCAATGGCTTGCAGCCCTTTGCCAAATAGATACTGCACCTTGCCCGATGGGAATGCTACTTCGTATTGCATTGACATCAAAAGTACTACACCTGCCGTTATAATACCACTATCAGCAGTGCTGATAAGGCGTAATCTAATATCTATCAGTACTAAAATGTCCATTTCTGCCGAATGCGTACCTTTGCCGTTCTTTTTTAATAAACCAATGAGCAGGAACGGAAAAGTTTTGGTGGCGATGAGTGGCGGTATTGATAGTACCGTTGCAGCGCTGATGCTTCATAACCAGGGTTATGAGGTAGTGGGTATTACCATGAAAACATGGGACTATGCATCTGCCGGCGGTGGTAAAAAGGAAACAGGTTGCTGCAATCTCGATTCTTTCAATGATGCCCGCCAGGCGGCGGTTGACCACGGTTTTCCGCACTATGTGCTGGATATACGTGATGAGTTTGGCGATCATGTTATCAACAACTTTGTAGAAGAATATATGGCCGGCCGCACACCCAATCCGTGCGTGTTGTGCAATACGCACATTAAATGGTCGGCATTACTGAAGCGTGCCGATGCGCTTAACTGCGATTTCATTGCAACGGGCCACTATGTAAAAGTGCGCGAGGAAAATAACCGCTTTGTAATGTCGAAAGCGAAAGACCTGACCAAAGACCAGAGCTATGTGCTATGGGGGCTGGGGCAGGACTGCCTGAGCCGCAGTATATACCCGCTGGGCGATTACCTGAAAACAGAGATACGCCAGATAGCACTGGATATGGGTTATCCCGAGCTTTCTAAAAAAGCAGAAAGCTACGAGATATGCTTTGTGCCCGATAATGATTACCGTGGCTTCCTGAAACGCCAGATACCTACGCTGGAAGCAGAAGTAGCGGGTGGCAATTTTGTATTGGCAGATGGCAGCATTGTAGGCAAACACAAAGGTTATCCCTTCTACACCATAGGTCAGCGTAAGGGCCTGGATATAGCACTGGGCAAGCCTGTGTTTGTTACCAAAATAATTCCTGAAACAAATACTATTGTATTAGGTGAAGCGCATGAACTGCAACAGAGCGAGATGATAGTAGGCGGGCTGAATATGATAAAGTATGACACTATGCCCGATGGTATAGAAGCCACTACCAAGATACGCTATAAAGATGCAGGCTCTATGAGTCGTATACATACCGAAGGCGATATGGTAAGGGTGTCTTTCGACCATGTGGTGAATAGTATAGCCCCCGGCCAATCTGCCGTGTTTTATGATGGCGATGATGTGATAGGTGGCGGTATCATCCGCAAAGGATTGAATTAATAACGACTCATGCATATATAGAAGCCGGATAGATTCATCCGGCTTTTTCTTTTTAACATGGAAAATAATGGACACAGATTATCTTTGCACCCGAATTGAAAAATCATTAACATGAGTTTTATATCCAACATCGTTGCCCGCCAGATATTAGATAGCCGCGGCAATCCTACTGTAGAAGTTGACGTTCATACCAGCGATGGCCTGATGGGCCGTGCTGCTGTACCATCTGGTGCCAGCACCGGTAAGCACGAAGCGGTAGAACTGCGCGACGGTAACAAAAAACAATATCTGGGTAAAGGTGTTCAGAAAGCTGTAGCTAATGTAAACGATAAGATAGCTGAAGAACTGTATGGCTGGGATGTAACCGACCAACGTGGCCTGGACCAGGCAATGCTGGAAATGGATGGTACGCCAAACAAAGCCAAGCTGGGTGCCAATGCTATATTGGCTGTAAGTATGGCCACTGCAAAAGCAGCTGCACAAGCTACAGGCCTTAGCCTGTACCGCTATGTGGGTGGTGCCAATGCTAAAACACTGCCTGTACCGATGATGAACATCCTGAACGGTGGTGCACATGCGGATAATAAAATAGACTTCCAGGAATTTATGGTAATGCCTATAGGTGCGTCCAGCTTTAGTGAAGGCCTGCGCTGGGGTGTTGAAATATTCCACAGTCTGAAAAACGTATTGAAGGAAAAAGGCTACAATACCAACGTAGGTGATGAAGGTGGTTTTGCCCCTGCAGAGATCAGAAGCAACGAGGAAGCTATTGAAACGGTATTGAAAGCAATAGAAAAAGCAGGATATAAACCGGGCGACCAGGTAGCTATAGCTATGGATGCTGCTATCAGCGAACTGTATGATGCCAAAACAAAAAAATACATCTTCCACAAAAGCAGCGGCGCTAAGATGAGCAGTGAGGAAGTAGTGGAATACTGGGCTAAGTGGTGCAAAAAATACCCCATCGTGAGTATTGAAGATGGCATGGATGAAGATGACTGGAAGGGTTGGAAAATGCTTTCTGAAAAAGTTGGCAATAAAGTGCAGTTGGTAGGCGATGACCTGTTTGTTACCAATGTAAACCGTCTTGAAAAGGGCATTACAGAAGGTATAGGTAACGGCCTGCTGGTAAAAGTAAACCAGATAGGTACGCTTACTGAAACGATAGAGGCGGTAACCATGGCACAACGTGCACGTTACAATACCGTAATGAGCCACCGCAGTGGTGAAACCGAAGATGCAACAATAGCAGACCTGGCAGTAGCACTGAATTGCGGACAGATAAAAACCGGTTCGGCTTCGCGCAGCGACCGTATGGCAAAATACAACCAACTGTTGCGTATTGAGGAAGAGCTGGGTGCAAGCGCATTCTATCCGGGCAAAACCCTGAAATTTGGTTTTTAAGTTTTAAATTAGTGATGTAAAAAAACAGCGTGTATGAAACCTGTATTTCGTATTCTTACCAATAAGTTTTTGCTGACGGGCATAGCCTTCCTGGCATGGATGACCTTCTTCGACCAGAATGACCTGATGTCTATGAGGGAAAAGAAGCAAAACCTGCAGAATGTGAAGGATAATATCACATACCTGGATGCAGAGATAGCGAAGATGGAAAAAGAACACGAAGAAATGACGGGCAATCCGCAGCAACTGGAAAAATACGCTCGCGAAAATTTCAGGATGAAGCGCGATAATGAAGATGTTTACATCATTGAGAAATAACTAAAAAGCCCCGCAATGCGGGGCTTTTTACATTTATAGCTTTCTTCTTTTCAGTTCCTTATTTATCAGCGATAGTTCGCGGCCTGTTTGTCCCGCTACAGAGGTATTTTCCTGTGCACGGCGCATCAGGTAGGGTATTACATCCTTAACGGGGCCGTAAGGCAGGTACTTGGCTACATTGTAGCCCGCATCTGCCAGGTTGAAAGATATATTGTCGCTCATGCCATATAGTTGAGAGAAATATACCGTTGGTGTATTGTGGAGGATGCCATGTTCTTCCATGTATTTGGCCGCCAGCATATTGCTGTGCTCATTATGCGTGCCTATGAATAGAGCCATCTTGCCTTCTTTCAGATGCTCCAGGCAAAACAATACCCCCGCATCATAATCCCTGTCGGTACTTTCCTTATTGGGCTGTATGGGCGATGGGTAACCTTTTTCAGCAGCACGGTTTCGTTCCTTTTCCATATACGCACCGCGTACCAGTTTTGCACCCAATATATAGCCCGCTTTAAGGGCCGCTTCATATTCCTTTTTTAGGTGCGCGAGTGTTGCATGCGCATACATCTGGAAGGTGTTATATATAATGGCTTTTTTCAGGTTGTATTTAGCCATCATAGCATCGGCCAGTATATCTACCGGTTTCTGTATCCATGTTTCCTCGGCATCTATCAGCACCATTACATTAGTATCATATGCAGCCTTGCATATAGTATCTATACGCTTTTCCACACGCTTCCATTCGGCTGTTTCACTTTCAGTTAATGTTTCTCCGGCGTGCACTTTTTCCAGCAGGGCAAAACGCGCAAAGCCGGTTACTTTAATACTTATAAAAGGTATATTCTTTTTGGTAGCAGCATATTGTATAGCCTTTACAAATTCCGGCACAGCATGGTCAAATTCTGCTTCGCCTTCCTTGCCTTCCACGCCATAGTCCATTATCACGCCTACATGGTATTTGCCCAGCACATCAGCCGTTTGTGCGGCTTCTTCCATCGTTTCGCCACCGCAAAATTGTTTGAATATCGTGCGCTTGATAATGCCTTTTATAGGCAGGCTCCATGCCATGGCTAGTTTGGTAAACCCCATGCCAATGGTGGTAAGCGTAGGGGAGCCCATAGATGCGAAAAGGAACCTTGCTTGCTTTAAGTCCTTATCACTGCGGTAACGGAAAGCTATTTCTGTATTGTCAAATTCAGGAAGCATAGAATGATTTAGCGGCTGCAAAAATAGCAAGCATATGCGAGGGATTAAAATTTGGTGTTTTTTGTCATCAATTTGTATAATATAGTAATCCGGTTGACAATTTTTTCTTTTTTGGCAGATTTTTTGAAGGTTACTAAGCAGAATTAATTATTTTTACGTCAACTATTCAAAAAAATCATTGCGATGAAAAAATTATTTTTACTTATTGCAGGTAGCTGCGTCGCTTTCGGCGCGTCTGCACAATCTCAGCTGAAAGGCGTGCCTTTTAATAAGGCTACAGGCCTGATACACAAGCAAGAAGTGAAGGAAGGAAACCTGGTACTGCCTGCAACAACAGGTACAGCTAACAAAACGACCAGTGCTACAGAACGTTGGTATTCTCCATTCGATGAATATGATCAACTGGCTGAACCAGGTGTTTTGACTGACAACAGGATGATCTTCCCAATCTGGTTTGACTCTACTGTTCAACAGCGTTTTAATACAGGTCTGAGCCGTATCAACTATAGTTCAGTTGGTCAGCTGATCGATCCTATTTCTTCTGAAATCGTTAACGAACCAACTGCATTTAGCGGAGAAGTTAAAATAGGTGTGAATAACACTTATACAGTTGACTCTGTAAACATTATGGCTTCTTATGTAAAAATTCCAAGCAGGCCTACTAACATCGTAGATACCCTGATATTCTCAGTGGTTCCTGCTCCGGGCCTTTATTATTACATGAGGAAAAACGATCCGAATTATGGTGCTAAAGTTGCACAGTATACAGACCTGGATACACTTCAGATGTTCTCTTTCCTTACAGATAGCGTTAACCGCGCTGGCCTGGCTCCCGATGGTGGTAACAGGATCATGTGGAAAGTGCCTCTTACTGATGCTGATCGTGACACGGTTAATATCGTAAACGGTGAAAGAAGCTGGACTCTGAAAAACTTTACATTCCCTGTGCCTAATGGTGGTCTTAGCATCCCTGCAGGTAATAGGTTTGGTATCACATGTACCTTTAAATCTGGTGATACATGGGCTGCTAATGTAGACTCTGTAACTTCTCGTCACCACTTCCTGGTAATGGCTGCTGCTACAGGCGATTCTAAAAATATGCCTAACGTGCTGAAAAATTTCAAGGACAGGAGCATGTCTCAACTGATGTTCTCTTTCGATACAAGCGCTTACATCCCTTCAATGATGATCGAAATCTGGAATGCAAATACATTCAACCAGGAATTTATCAGGATCGCTGGCCATGCTAA
>CAMLKS010000037.1 GCA_946480675.1 uncultured Bacteroidota bacterium | reverse complement strand
GGAAGAGGTATGCATTTGCAGGGAGATACCTTAGATATATTAGGGAATGCGCGACCAAGAACCAGGGAAAACGGCGTACCCGACTTAGGAGCTTATGAATTTGTTCCCACATCAATACCTCCTAATGCAATAGCCCAGCCTGCGATGCCTGCGCCCAATACCAATCAGGTGTTTACTTTCGGCCAGGATACCGTAGCCGTAATTGCATGGGGCACTAATGTACCTTCCCAGGTAAACGTGAAACAATATAGTGGTGTAGCGGTTAGTGCAATGCCTGCAGGTACAGAGCGAATGTATTTTTATACCGCAATCGATCCTGTATCAGGCTCAGGATATGATTATGAGCACACGCCATTTATTTATTATAAAAATCCGTGGTTGGGAGATATTAGCACAGAGGGCAATGCTAAAATTGCCAAATCAAGTGACGGCGGCATCTGGCAAGGTTACAATTTTGGTAATGGAATAACCGATACGATAAGGAATATTCTGACTCACATGTCAACATTGGATAGTATTGGTACATATAGCGGTGTAGAAAATGCCAGGATAGGTATAAGATGTGTAACATTGCCTACCGGCCTTGAAGTTGATAGCATAACAGCCAATACTGCACACCTTACATGGGATGAAATTTTTAATCCTTTAGGATACCAGATCATTGTAGACAATAATCCTGCTGCACCTGCCAGCTCTGCTGGAGCCATGTTCGTTACCACCATTACGCCATTTGTTCCCCTCACCGGCCTTACAGAAGACACAAAGTATTATGTGCACGTTCGTAATATATGTGGTGCTAAAGATACGTCAGACTGGGAAACGATAAGTTTCACTACACTCATCACTTGTCATATACCGGTAGTCAAGTTTGTCGATGTGAAAGCTTCATCTGCGGTTGGCTATTGGGATACCGTAAAAACAGCCTTTTCATATGAATATGCGATTACCAGATCGCCTGTTCCCACAGGTATCGGCACTACTATACATAAAAACAGCATGCTGTTTGCAGGATTAGAACCCGGTACAGAATATTTTGTACATATCCGTGCAAAATGTAACAGCATGTATGCTGTTTCCGATTGGGGTACATACCCTGTGCGTACTGCCTGGCCTACAGATATTTCAGGTATAGCAGAAGAGCATGCCCGTAAGGTAGAGGTACATCCCAATCCAACTACAGATTACATTAACATAAACCTGAAAGGCCTGTTCGATAGCAAAAAAGAAAGCCGTATCGAGATATTTGATATAGCAGGTAAAGTTATCTTGGTAATACCTGTAACGAACGATGCGCTAAAAATAAATGTATCAGATCTTAAGCCGGGATTGTATCTGGTCAAATTTTCAGGCGATTATTTAATAGGCACAAATAAATTTATCAAACAGTAAGTAGTGTTCGTTTAACCCAAACTTTTATTGACAACAGGCCTGTATAACTTACAGGCCTGTTGCTATTATAGCATGTCCGGAAAAGAATCATCAGCTAAATTCTATAACTCTTTTTCAGAATAGTGTAACGACTATCTTTCCCTTTTATAGGAACTTTGTATTAAATAAAGCGTTATGAATAACGAGATTATTCTTCCATTAGTTGATGTCGAGAGCGAACATTGTGCTTTAATTGTTGATAAAGGCCTTAGCAAAGTAAAGGGAATTAAAAGCCATAAAGTTGAATTAAACAACCGCAGGGCTATTATTGAGGTTCAGGATGCACAGGAAGCCATTCCGGCGGCTGTTGCAGCTATTCGCGATCTTGGTTATGGCGTGGATACAATAAAAAAGACATACCCGGTTACCGGTATGAGCTGTGCATCGTGTGCCGGTAGTGTAGAAAGCATGCTCAAAGCGCAGCCCGGCGTTATCAATGCCGGTGTTAATTACGCTAACAGTACGGCCAATGTTGAATATGTGCCGGGTATTGCTCATATAGATGATTTCAAAAAAGCTATTCAATCAATAGGTTACGATCTGGTGATTGATGAAAGCGATGAAGCAGCAGAAAGTCTGGAAGCATTACAGGCACAACATGCAAAAGAGCTGCGCAACCGTACAATCCTGTCAATCCTCTTTTCCGTTCCGCTGGTAGCTATCGGGATGTTCTTTATGAATATTCCTTACGCAAATTATATTATGTGGGCTTTGGCAACGCCTGTAGTGTTGGTCTTCGGGAGGCAGTTCTTTATTAATGCATGGAAACAAGCCAAACACCGTTCTGCCAATATGGATACGCTGGTTGCGATGAGCACGGGTATAGCTTACCTTTTTTCTGTGTTCAATACGGTATATCCACAGTTTTGGCACGCACGTGGTTTACATGCGCATGTCTATTTTGAAGCTGCTGCGGTTGTGATCGCTTTTATCCTTTTAGGAAAAATGCTGGAAGAGCGTGCAAAGAGCAATACGTCCTCTGCAATTAAAAAGCTGATGGGATTGCAACCTAAAACTGTTACAGTTGTGCATCACGGCGGCCACCAGATGGAAATTCCGATTGCGCAGGTAAAGGTGGGCGATACGCTGCTTGTAAAGCCCGGCGAAAAAATTGCTGTGGATGGCGCCGTCACTTCCGGAAGTTCTTATGTGGATGAAAGCATGCTGAGTGGAGAACCGGTAGCAGTGCATAAGGAAATAGGTGCCAAAGTTTTTTCAGGCACTATTAACCAAAAAGGCAGTTTGCAATTTAAAGCCGAGAAAGTTGGTAGCGATACCATCCTTGCGCAAATCATCAAAGCTGTGCAGGATGCGCAGGGTAGTAAAGCCCCTGTTCAAAAGCTGGTTGATAAAATTGCCGGCATCTTCGTGCCGGTTGTTATTGGTATTGCCATTCTTGCTCTGATTGCGTGGACGATCTTCGGTGGTGACAACGGTTTAACACAAGGTTTACTGGCTCTTGTAACAGTTTTAGTGATTGCCTGTCCTTGTGCTTTGGGGCTCGCAACACCAACCGCCATTATGGTAGGGGTTGGTAAGGGTGCAGAGCATGGCATTTTAATTAAGGATGCAGAGAGCCTGGAGCGGGCATATAAACTGGATAGTATTATTCTGGACAAGACCGGAACAATTACGCAAGGCAAGCCGGAAGTTACTGCTGTAAAATGGAAAGATGGTGTCGATATCAGCTCTTTAGCATCCATCCTTTATAGCATGGAGTCGCAATCAGAGCATCCTTTGGCTGAGGCCGTTACGCGATATTTTGCAGAACAAAGTGTTGCTAAAATTGAGGTTGAGCAATTTGAAAGTATTACCGGCAAAGGCGTTTCTGGCTGGCATAATGGTAAGCAGTTTCATGTTGGCAGTCGTAAAGCCATTGTTGAGCAGGGGATAAAAATTGATAATGAACTGGATGGAATGGCGCAGGATTGGCTGAAACAAGCTGCCACAGTGATTTGGTTTGCCGATGCAAAGGAGACGCTGGCAGCCATTGCCATTATGGACAAGGTAAAAGACAACTCTGCTGAGGCTATTCAGCGCCTAAAGGCTCTTGGAATAACGGCTTATATGCTCACGGGCGATAACCCGCAAACCGCCAAGGTGGTGGCAGACAAAGTAGGTATTGAACATTTCAGGGCAGAAACATTGCCGGAAGATAAAGCGGCCTTTATCAAACAACTTCAAAATCAGGGCCATGTGGTAGCGATGGTTGGCGATGGTATTAATGACAGCCAGGCCCTGGCGCAGGCCGATATCAGTATAGCAATGGGCAAAGGCACCGATATTGCTATGGATGTTGCAAAAATGACGCTCATCTCATCCGATTTGATGAGCATCCCTAAAGCGATTTCGTTATCAAGAAATACGGTGCGTGTTATCAGGCAAAACCTGTTCTGGGCATTTATTTATAATGTCATCGGCATACCAATAGCAGCAGGGGTACTTTACCCTGTCAATGGCTTCCTGCTCAATCCCATGCTGGCAGGCGCAGCCATGGCATTAAGCAGCGTGAGTGTAGTAGCTAATAGTTTACGCCTGAAATGGGGAAAGATGTAACGGTTAAATCTTGTAAACTTTTCTCATAATAATATAACAATCATTAAGCTGATAAGCTTCAATTTTAATTTTTAAATACGAATAGAAATGAAAACGTTGAAATTCAAAACAAATATTAATTGCAACGGTTGTGTTGCTTCAGTAACCCCTCATTTGAACAAAGAGGCGGGTATCAAAGAATGGAATGTAGATACAAATAATGCGGATAAAATCCTGACTGTTGAAACCGAATCACTGGATGCGGAAGATGTAAAAAATGTAGTGGAAAAAGCTGGCTTCAAAGCTGAAGATATCAGTCAATGAGCTGGTTAAAACGAATAGTCAAATTGCTTTTTACGAAGCGATGTTGTAAGTAACATGAGGTATTAGCCTTCATAAAAGCCCGGGCATATGGTTGCCCGGGCTTTGTATTAATGTACGTTCGTCATCTTATCCACTCCATTTGTCAATTATACATACCACCTTCAAACTGTTTAATAATGTAAGTTGTCTACACCTGAAATCAATTATTACGATATGAAAAGAATACTACTATTTGCATCGATGTGCGCCAGTCTTACAACTGTTGCGCAAAACTCGCTCCTGAAGAATGCAATAAAAGGAGCAGTGCCTGCAAAGGCTATGAATAAACTTTGCATCGTTACAAACGCATCAGATGCTGTTTTGGTTATTGGCGACACGTCAGGTGTGTATGCAATAGATGCCGGCCCTAATAATACATCAACTACAGCAGAAAATGTCATAACGTCCATTCCCAATTTTGTGGCGAAACTGGATGCAGCAGCAGGGCAAGCTACATATGTAATAGATATGGCGGTCAACCCGGTAAACAAAGCGATATACATACTGGCAATAAATAGTACCGCCTCACTTCGTTTTTTGTTTAAAGTAGAAAAGGCAGGGTCTAAAGTTACAATGATGGATATGTCTAATGTAACCTATAGCAAGCTTTCATGGGGCGGACGCGTTGCTACTAATGATATAGCTTATGCTAATAACACATTGTATGTTTCGTCCGGTTCCTATAATCTGAATGGGGAACTCGGATGGATAGCTCCGCCATTTACACACAACGCAGCTTTTACCAAACGGCCTACTTCATTTTTTAAATCCAACCAGGGGGCTACATACCTAACCACTGCTCCCCTCGAGACAATAGCTGTAGGCAAAATAGCCGGGAAAGACCGTGTAATGGGGGTTACTACTTGTGCCCCGGGTTTCTCTTTTGAAACATCAAAACTCGCCGGTTCGGGATTGCTTAAGATAAGCGAGGATTTTAACGTAAATAGTGGTTATTGTTCCAAGGCAGTTTACATGCAGCATGACAATAAAGACTGGTTATTCGCACTGCATAATAGAAAGGTATATCGTATAGGTAAAAAGTATCTGGATGGCAGTCAGGTTACAGCCAATAAATATGACAATAACGCAGTAGAACTACGCGACAATGCCGGAAATGTAATTGTTCCTGCAGAAGACTTGAAACTTATGAGTAATACAGAATACGCTGCTATGGCATATTGGGATCATTATCGCTTGTTAGTAATTGAAGGTGGTTTTTCAGGTACAAATACACTTTCATTGCTTCAGGTATCAACAGCCACACCGCCTCCTGCAAGCGTAGTTGATGTAAATACGGAATCATTAAAGGTATACCCCAACCCGGCCAAACACACAGTAAATGTTGAATTGCCACAAGGCATGAGCAATGCAACCGCTAATATTATATCTATGACCGGCAGCGTGGTAATGAGCAAGAGTATAGCAACAGGCAATAGTTCCATTGACATCCGGAGTATTCCTGCAGGGCAATACACCATCAGTATACAAGCAGCAGATGGCTTTACAAAGACTGGTAAAATAATAATAGAATAGATACAGATGAAGCGTATATATTGCCTGTTGCTATTATTGCTGGGCCAGCTATGTGTATGGGCAGGCGAAAAAATAACGGTCAAAGGGTCCGTTTTAAGTCCTGTAATAACTGTGGTACTTACACCACAACAGATGGGCGACATAAAAGATGCTGTACAATCAAAAGCCGGCAATATACTTACGCTCAAAATGCTTATCAACACGATACCTGCCGATGTGCCCGTCACAGGCAGGTATCGTGTTAAGGGTAATGCGCTGCAGTTTTCACCTTTATATGATTTGGGTTACGATAGAGAATTTGAGATACAGTATACATCGGGCAATGCTATTCTGAAAAAAAGATTCAAAACCCCGGCAGCCCCACATTCTGATAAAATATCTAAGGTTGAAGACGTTTATCCGCTTGCAGATACCATACCCTATAATACGCTCTTTTTTAATGTGCGTTTTACAGAGCCGATGATGCCCGATAAAGAAGCATATAAGCATATAAAGGTGTATGATGAGCACGGTATAGAAAGAACGCAGGCCTGGAGGCAGCGATCCTTCTGGCTGGGCAGCGGCAGGGTATTGGTACTGATGATACACCCCGGCCGGGTAAAAAGCGGCATACATTACGAATCGCCGTTGTTCGATTCCGGCAAGCATTATACTATAACTGTAAACAAAAGTATCAGGGATGTGAACGGGAATTTTATTACTTCCGACCTTACTAAGCGATATTATATTTCGGGCATAGATAAAACTTCTCCCGCAGCGCAAATCAAGCAAATACCTGCTGCAAACACGCTCAAACCACTAAAATTACTTTTCAGCGAAGGGATGGATCATGCCTCTGTTATAGATGGAGTAGCATTGTATGATGGCAGGGGAGTTGCAGTGCCTGTTCATATCGATGAAGACAATGATAAACAGTACAATATTATCCCGTCTTCTTCCTGGCAAAGGGCAACATATACATTAGTCCTGAAAAATGCTGTATATGATTTTGCCGCAAATCGTATCAACCGATTGTTTGAAGTGACTGATATTAAAGAATTAGAGAAAGATAATGTGGATACGGTCCTAAAATTTGAAGTACGTTAATTTTAAAAAGTGAGCATGGCATAAGACTTTAATAGAAGTGCTAAAACAGCGTTATGAAACAGACAGCAATTGCCATGTGCATCATTTTGTCTTTATCTGCTTGCGGCAGCGGCGATACGGGCGAAGGCTATACAGCAGATACTACTTCATTAAACGAAAATTCAGGATTGATTGACAGTAATGTAGCGCCTGTAGCGGGGGATAGGGGTAACCCTGATTCTACCATCGGGGCCACCACGAATGCTAAAGCGCCTGACAGCAACGCTAATATTCAGCCTCAGAAATAATGGTATCAAAGCAAACGATGTGTAGATACTCCAAACAAAACCTGGCATTGAGACAATAGATGCAGCACGCTATACCGTTATACTACTGCACAAAAACCACCATCACAATGTTATTATTGTTCCTTATCTCGTCATTGTCATTATCTATCGAAAATAAAAGAGTAAAAAGTCTTTTAATCGAAAAGCCAGTTTACTTTTGCGGAGTAAATAGAAAAAATGTTTTCAAAAACCTGCGAATATGCCATTCGTGCAATGATTTTCATAGCACAAAAGTCGAAAGATGGTAATAAGGTGGGCATCAAGGAAATAGCTAAAGGAATCGACTCTCCCGAACATTTTATTGCTAAGATTTTACAGGATTTAGGTAGGAGAGGGCTTTTACAATCGGCCAAAGGGCCTAATGGAGGTTTTTATCTGGATGAGGAAACATTGCAGTGTTCACTGGCAGATATTGTGAAAGTAGTTGATGGCGATAAACTGTTTACAGGTTGTGGGCTGGGCCTCAAACAATGCTCAGAAACACATCCCTGCCCCATACATCATGAGTTCAAGTCAGTAAGAAAAAAGTTACAAATAATGTTGGAAAATGCCAGAATTGGCGAATTCACAGAGAAACTGGAACTGAGCCTGACCTTCCTGAAGCGATAAATATTTTTTTTGAGTGTATAAAAGATAAAAAGGTATTAATATCTACAAAATGAAATCAACAAAGATCTTTAAACGGGTACCATTACTATTGTCAGCTCTGCTGATGAAGGCGATACCGGCTGATGGCCAAACAACTACACCTTCCAGCTTCTCCTTCAGTTCCGCTGCCGGTCTCACTTGGCTACTTTTTGTTGTATTGTTGGTGCTGTTTTTTGCAGTGCTGATATTGAAACAGAAAGTGAATGGTATACAAGAACGTCATAAAAGAAAGACGGACGCAGAGGAGCAAGAAAAGCTGCAAAGGTATACGCGCAATTTAAACAGCAAACAGATCAGCAAGCTTGTAGATTATAAGAAACGTACCGGTGCTACCGCACTACTTTTGTTGTTGACTACTGTATTATTCCTGATGCCTGAAGGTAAATTATGGGCGCAAAGCACGAATGTACCTTCGGCCGGTTCCTTGTTAGGAGAAACGGGTATTATCATTACCATCATACTCTTACTGATTCCTATATTATTTGCTGTAACCTTTCTGATAGTAAAAATCATCAATGCTCTGAACCAGGCAAAGAACCAGCAGCATCTCGAAGAGGCTGAAAAGCTTGCTGTGTATCTGCGTTCTTTACCGGAAGAAGAAATAAATACGCATTTAAAAAAACGCAAAGCTGCTTTAGATTATCGGCTTAGCCATCACGAACTTTCCGGCAACCAACCTGCCGAGGATGAAAAAGGCCTGCTGCAGATCAACGAACAAGCGGGTCTTCCCATTGTGGCCATTAAAAAGAAAGCACTCCCACGGCCCAATATCAATCCGGCACTTTCACGATTGATTTTATGGTATTTAGGTTGTGCTACTTTCTGGCTGTTATTTGGTACTACCATAGGCGAATATGTAGGCATAAAGTTCGTTGCCCCCGATGCTGATCATGTAAGCTGGTTGAGCTTTGGACGTTTGCGCCCCGTGCATACCAATGCGGTATTCTGGGGATGGGCATCACTGGGCATGCTGGGCTTAGGTTATTATGTAGTTCCAAGGGTCAGCAATGTGGAGCTGGCCAATATAAAATATGGCTGGTATGGATTATGGCTGATCAATGCAGCCGTTGTGTTAGGAACTGTATGCTTGATGGCAGGTATTAATAATGGCGGTGGTGAATACCGCGAATATGTATGGCCTGTAACACTTTTATTTGCTATCGGAGTAATATTCGTGCTCATTAATTTTCTGCAAACTATTGCCCGCCGCACTACAAAGGAAATATACATATCCAACTGGTATATTGTAGCGGCTATCATTTTTGCTCTAGTCATCACCATAGTAGCCTATGTTCCTTACTGGCAGAATGGGCTTGGAGAAACCATTATACAAGGCTATTATATGCATCAGGGCGTGGGGATGTGGTTCATGCTCTTTACGCTTGGCATTGTATATTACTTTCTGCCTCAACAGCTCAATAAACCCATCTACTCTTACAGCCTTGGTATCCTTGCATTCTGGACACAGATACTTTTCTATACCCTGATAGGTACCCACCATTTTGTGTTTAGCTCTATACCATGGTGGCTGCAAACAGTAGCTATTGTAGGTAGCGCGGGCATGGCCATCCCTGTTATTGCGGGTACTACCAATTTTATCATGACCTTCAAAGGGGCCTGGTACAAGATCAAGGATAGCTACACGCTTCCTTTCTTCCTGGTAGGTATCATCTTCTATTTCACCGGCTCTATGCAGGGAACGGCGGAAGCTTTTCGCAGTACCAACCTGCTCTGGCACTTTACAGATTTTACGGTAGCACACTCACACCTTACCATGTACGGCATCATCTCATTTTTCCTTTGGGCTGGCATCTACGCCATTATCCCACGGCTTACGGGTAAAGAAGCACCTCAGATAACGATAGGGGCGCATTTCTGGTTGGCGCTTATAGGGCTCATGTTTTATACTATCCCGCTCATGTACGGCAGTACCCTGAAAGGCCTATCCTGGATAGAAGGGAAACCATTTATTGACAGTGTGGTGTTAATGGCACCTTATTGGCTGTGGCGGGCTATCGGTGGCAGCCTCATGTGGTTGTCGCATCTGTTCTTCGCCTATAATATGTACAAGATGATGGCAACACGGCAGGTGGTAGATGTACGTGAAGCTGCTATTCAAAAACTCTATGATCCAACTACTCCGGCTCAAACAATCGCATAAATATTATTTCAAATAAAATGGAACTGTTCGATAATCATAAAAAGCTATTCGGCACCGCTACTATCATGTTCATAGGGTTGACTATTCTAGTCGCCATTATGCCTGCCATCCGCAACCAGGATATGAACCAACCATTACCAGCCGCTGAGCCGCTAAGCCCGGAAGCAATAAAAGGTAAAGCCATATTCGTTGCTAATGGTTGCGTGGCATGTCATACGCAACAGGTCAGGAATGTGGATATGGATAAAATGTGGGGTGCCCGCCCAAGTCTTGCTGCCGATTATGCGGATATACA
Source organism: uncultured Bacteroidota bacterium (assembly GCA_946480675.1). The sequence continues at coordinate 1,760 of CAMLKS010000037.1, read as the reverse complement.
TCGTACCGACCTTTGGCGTAATACAGCTACCCTGATGGGCACTGAACGAACCGGTCCTGACCTGACGGATATTGGTAATCGCCAACCCAGTAAAGATTGGAACCTGGTACACTTATATAACCCCCGCATTGTAGTGAAGGAGTCGATCATGCCTGCCTATCCGTGGCTTTTCAAACTCAAAAAAGAACCATCTAAATCAGATGTTGTAGTAAACGTGCCAGCCGAATATATGCGTGGTAAAGAAGGTAAGATAGTCGCTACCGAAGATGCGCTGTACCTGGTTGCTTACCTGCAGTCATTGAAACAGGTCAAATTGCCGGATGGTACGCAGGCACCTGCTTTCCTATATAAGAAGGAAGAGAAGAAAACAGCAAGTGCAGCTGGTGCGGAACCGGATGGCAAAGCACTCTATGCAACCGGTTGTCAAAGCTGCCACCAGGCCAATGGTGAAGGTTTGCCCGGCGCATTCCCGCCATTAAAAGGGAGCCCTATTGTTATGGGCGACAACCTGGAAATGTATGTAGATATTATCATGAACGGATATGATGCGCGTGCAGAATATGGAGTTATGTCTGCAGTAGGTACTAATATGGAATGGACGGAGCATGAAGTAGCCGCGATTATAAATTATGAACGGACAAGCTGGGGTAATAACGGCAAAAAGGTTACACCTGAAGAAATAAAGAAGATCATGGAATTTGTGAAACTTAAAGCTGCCCAATAATGAAAAAGATTTTTTTAAGTATAACGTTCCTGTTTAATGCAGCACTGGCTCTTGCATGTCCTGTATGCGAACGTAATCAGCCAAAAGTTTTTAAAGGTATTACACATGGCGCGGGACCCGAAAGTCAATGGGATTACTTGATTGTGTGGGTGACTGTTGCCATAGTATTAGGTACACTCTTTTTCTCCGTAAAATGGCTGGTACGTCCGGGTGAAAAATCGGCCGGCCATATTAAACGCTTCATTCTAAATAACGAATAAGATGACTGATAAAAGCACCATATTCATTTTTATAGACGATAATATTAAACCTATAGCAGAAGTACCTTCTCCGGTCAGCTTCGAGCTGGATACGCGTAAGTTTACAGATGGGGAACACGTATTAAAGATTGTGAGTAAAGACCCCACCGGTAAAGAAGGGATCCGTAAAATACCATTCGAAGTACGCAATGGGCCTGCTATATCTATCGAAGGGATAAAAGAGCATGCTGTCGTAGACGGCGTATTGCCTTTAATGATTAATGCTTACGGTAAAGGCGACCAGAAGTCTTTCCTGATATCAGGCAGTGAAACCCCTCAGAGCATCCCTTGGTGGGTATGGCTGATTATTATCGGATTTGCAGGATGGGCACTCTATTATACGTTCATGTATTTTTCAATAGCCCAATAGTGTCGTCATGAATCACAGGAAGGACATCGCAACAATTGAAGACATCAGGTTACTGGTGGATGCGTTTTACGGAAAGATAAGGGTTGATATCTTATTAGGTGGCATATTTAACGGTGTGATCAAAGACCGCTGGCCGGAACACCTCGAGAAGATGTATCGTTTCTGGCAGACTGTTCTTTTGGATGAACATACGTACTATGGTAGCCCTTTTCCACCGCATGCCCAGTTACCGGTTGAGCAAAAACATTTTGATACCTGGTTAAAGTTATGGTATGAAACAATTGATGAACATTTCATCGGGGCCAGGGCAGATGAAGCGAAATGGCGGGGCGATAAGATGGCCGTCATGTTTCTTTCTAAGATCGAA
>CAMLKS010000036.1 GCA_946480675.1 uncultured Bacteroidota bacterium | reverse complement strand
TTACTTCCGTACCAATACCGGCACGGGTAGTTATACGCTGGCAGATGTATCTGTGTCTTTAGGTCAGATAAGCGGCAATAGCCTGGGCACTTCGTGGAATAGCGGACTTACATCAGTTTACACCGCTACTTCTGCTTCTCTTACCGTACTCACGGGCGGATGGATAAAGATTACTTTACCAACGCCTTATGCATATGACAATACGAAAAGTCTTATTGTAGAGGCCAGTTGCTCCAGTACCAGTGGCTTTTCCCTGGCTCATGCTACCGGCACGTCCACTGGTCGTTTGTATGGCTCACTGGTTACCACCACACCAACAGCAGACGGTGCTTTAGCCGATTTCGGCTTCGATCTGGCTTGTCCTAATATTACACAACAACCAAAAGATACTACCATATGCCCCGGTACCAATACCATATTCGTGGTAAAAGCTACTAATACTACCAGCTATCAATGGGAGGTAAATACGGGCAGCGGGTATAGTAGCATTACTGACAATGGCACTTATAGCGGTTCTACTACAGACACTTTAAAAATAACAGGTGCTACAGCTGCGATGAACAGCTATACATACCGCTGCAAAACTACACATGGCACTTGCGATGTAAACAGTAATGGTAAAGTCCTGACAATTAAGGTGCCGGCAACCATCACTGCACAGCCATCACCCACTTCTCTTACCCTATGTCCCGGCGACAATACAACAATCACTGTTGGTGCAACAGGTAATAACCTGCAATATAACTGGCGTGTAAATGACAACTCAGGCAGTAATTTCCAGAATATTGGCAACAACAGCACATATAGCGGCGCTAACACCGCCACATTAACCATCACCGGTGCTGCTCCTACTATGAATGGCTATCTGTACCGTTGCCTTATTATTGGTGAGTGTGCTTCCTCTGCCAGTTCCGATGTGGTTACGATTACAATGAATACCCCTCCTAATGTAACTACAGACCCTGTTGATAAAGCAATATGCCCCGGCACAAATACTACATTCAGTGCAGCGGCTACAGGCACAGGTGTTACATACAGGTGGCAGGTAAATGATGGCTCAAGCTGGGCAAACGTTTCAAACTCAGGTGTTTACAGCGGTGCTACCACCACTACATTAAATATTACGGGTGCCCTGTATAGTATGAATGGTTATCAATATCGTTGTGTGGTTACGGGTACATGTAATCCTAAAGACACTACAGCTGCGGCTACTCTTACCGTGCATGCTATACCTGCTGTAACAGGCGGCCCTGCCAATACGGTGGTTTGCCCCGGTGCAAATACATCTCTTTCTGCTTCAGGTTCAGGTACCGGCATAGCATATCAATGGCAAGTGATTTTCCTGTCATCTGGTGGTTGGGTAAATGTGGTAGATGGTGGTGTTTACACTGGTGCCAATACGCCTACACTTAATTTCACGGCTGTGCCTGCATCTTTCGATGGCTCTGTTTATCGTTGTATCATAAGCGGCACATGTTCTCCTTCGGTAACTACTGGTTATGCACTCCTAACGGTTAATGCAACCCTCCCTATAACTACACAGCCTTCAAAAAGCACGGTTACTTGTAATGGCGTAAGTACTTCGATGTCAGTTAATTCAAATGCTGCGAATGTAACTTACCAATGGCAGGTAGATGATGGTACCGGCTTTGTAAATACTACAGATGGTGCTGCCTATTCAGGTTCTGCTACAAAAACGCTGAACATCCTGACGCCGGGGCTTAGCGCCGATGGTTACAAATATCGTTGCATTTTAAATAATGGTTGCGCTGCAAAGATCTCTGATACTTCTGTATTAACTGTACAGGCTGCTCCTGTTGTTACAGCAGACCCTGTCAATTCTCATGTATGCCAGCATACGCCAACATCATTTAGCGTTACGGCTACAGGTGCAGGACTTACATACCAATGGCAGGTAAATGATGGGGCTGGCTGGGCAAATGTTCCTGTATCAACAGCATATTCTGGCAATAACAGCGCCACGCTGAATGTACAGAACCCAATGCCGTCGCAAAACGGCTATATCTATCGTTGCATTGTAAAAGGCAATTGCCTTCCTTCTGATACGTCATTAACAGCTACGTTGACTGTAGATGGCAAACCTCAGATTACTACCAATCCGTCCAACTTTACAACGTGCATTGGCGGTGATGCATCATTTACAGTAGTGGCTACAGGTACAGGCCTTACTTATCAATGGCAGGAAAATAACGGTAGCGGCTATGTAAATATTACCAATGGCGGCCGTTATAGCGGTGCTACTTCAGCTACACTCAATATTTCGGCACCTCCTGTTACTATGGACCTTTACAGCTACCGTTGTGTGGTTAGTGGTACTTGTGCACCTGCTACTACATCTGATATGGCCGGATTGTACATACACATGCCACCTACTGTAGTTACGCAGCCTACTAATAAAATTGCTTGCGAAACATTCAGCACAACTTTCGATGTTGGGGCCGTAGCGTCATCCAGCACTCCTTTCAGCTATCAATGGTTTGTAGATGATGGTACAGGCTTTATAGCACTCGCAAATGATGCTACCTACGCAGGTGTTACAACAAAACTCCTGACAGTATCTAACATTACTGGCGCAATGGATGGTTACAGGTATCGTTGCGATGTATCTACGCCTTGCACACCCGGTACTTCTTCAAATGTGGTTACGCTTACGGTTAACCTGCTGCCTAAAATCAGCATGCACCCGAACAATGCAACTATCTGCCCTACGGCCAATACAATATTCGACGTCACTGCATCGGGCACTTCACTTAACTATCAATGGCAGGTAAATGATGGTAGCGGCTGGGTAAATATCCCGGGTACGCCTACTTATTCAGGCAGCAATTCACCTGTACTGTCTGTAGTAGATGCTACCAAATCAATGAACAATTATCAATACCGTTGCATTGTTGGTGGTTCTTGTCCTTCTACTACATCAAATGTGGCAACACTTACCGTGCTGAATACAGTTGACATCCTGTCTCATACGGTAACAGATACCGCATGCGAGGGTAGCACTACAAAACTGAAAGCTACAGTTGCAGGTGTTGGCTTATATTATCAATGGCAGATTAAAGATGCATCGGGTAACTATGCAGATGTACTGAATATTCCACCATACTCCGGTGCAAATACAGATATTTTGACCATAGCAAACATACCGGCAACACTTGACGGCGCTATCTATCGTTGTAAAGCTTATGAAACTTCAGTTTGTAACCTGCCATACTACACTGCAGATATTCCGCTGGTAGTAAATGCGGCGCCTCCTACTACGCCATCGCAGCTTACTACTGCATACTTTAGCACTGCTACATTCACAGTTGACCCAAGTGGCACCAGCTACCAATGGCAGGAAAACAGGAATGATGGCGTAGGCTTCCGCAACCTGGTTGAAAATGCAAACTATGCCGGTGTACATACCAATGTACTGACTGTGCAACCTGTATATTTCGAAATGAGCAACTACCAATATCGTTGCGTTATAGCGGGCATCTGCGATGCGGCTACTACAAGTAAGCCTGCAACACTTATTGTTGACCCTGCGCTTTCTGTAAGCAATGTGGCTAAAAATGGCCAGCTTATTATGAATGTATTCCCGAACCCACTTTCAGGTTCGCAACTGAATGTTCGCTTCGATAAAACATTGAAAGGCGCTACTGAAGTTCGTATAATGGATAAAATGGGTAAACTGGTTTACAACGGCACATTGAATATCAACGGTCAGAACACAGCTGTGGTTGAACTGAATCATCTGGCAGCAGGTAGCTATATGCTGCAAGTAGTAAACACTACAGAAGGTATCAACCAGACAGTTCAGTTTACTAAACAATAATCAATAATTACTTTAATAAAAAAGGGCCTCTGCATGGGGCCCTTTTTTATTGCCGCTATATCCTTAGCTTAGCACAGGAATTATTTTTAATGAAGACAGAATTGCAGCCGGATATAAGAACGGTAGAGGTAACACGTTATGTAACTCCACTGCGCGAAGGTGGTTCGCTGCCCGCTATTGCAGAAGCCAACGACGGATTTTCTTATGTACTGAAATTTCGCGGGGCGGGCCAGGGGGTGAAGGCACTGATAGCAGAACTGATAGGCGGAGAAATAGCCCGTGCATTGGGCCTGAAAGTGCCAGAAATTGTTTTTGCAAACCTTGACACTGCCTTTGGCCGCACTGAGCCTGATGAAGAAATACAAGACTTGCTTAAAGCCAGCGTGGGCCTAAATCTCGCACTTCATTATCTATCTGCTGCCATTACTTACGACCCTGCAGTTACTAAGGTAAACAGTAGACTGGCCTCTGAAATCGTATGGCTTGATGCACTGCTAACCAATGTGGACAGGACAGCCCGCAATACCAATATGCTGATGTGGCGCAATGAGTTATGGCTGATAGATCATGGTGCTTCTTTGTACTTTCATCACTCATGGGGCAATTGGGAAGAACAATCTATTCGCCCCTTCTCGCAAATAAAAGACCATGTGCTGCTACCACAGGCAGCCGAACTGGAGGAAGGAGATAAGCTATTCACTACCATACTTACACCCGAAAGGATAAAAGCAATTCTATCTGTAGTACCCGATGAATGGATGATGCACCATGCCGATGGTGTCAGCCCATCTGAGGTGCGTGAGGTATATACGCAGTTTCTCATACGCCGCGTGGCGCATTCTTCTATCTTTGTAAAAGAAGCAATACATGCAAGAGAATCAGCTATTTGAGTATGCCGTGATACGTGCAGTGCCACGTGTAGAGCGTGAGGAATTCATAAATGTGGGTATTGTATTGTTTTGCAAAAGACTCAACTTTCTGCAAACTCGCTGCCAGCTGAATGAAAAAAAACTACTGTGCCTGGATGAAAAGGCAGATGTAGCACAGCTAAAACAATACTTACAGGCTTTCGACCGTATTGCTACCGGCCACGCAGATGGCGGCCCTATTGCCCGGTTGGACACGGCCAGCCGCTTCAGGTGGCTTACTGCTACACGCAGCACCATACTCCAAACCTCCAAAGTGCATCCCGGCCTATGCTCCGACCCCATTAAAGCATTGGAAAAGCTGCACCAGGATTTGGTATTATAGTCCCGCCAAAAATTTTTTTTAAATTTTTTTCTTCAATCCTGTCCAATTTCTGTTCACTCAGGCATCATTAGTCTGAATAACATTCATAACGATTAAAACACAGAAAAATGGAACCAAGGATCAATGTTTTCGAAAAAGGAGGCAATGCAGTAAAAGTGCTATATGGTTTCGGCAGCTATTTAGCTAAATCAAGTATAGAACAACCGCTGCTACACCTCATGTATTTCAGGGTATCGCAGATAAACGGCTGCGCTTTTTGCCTGGATATGCACTCCAAAGATTTACGTGCAGCCGGCGAGAGCGAGCAACGCCTGCATATGATGGCTGCATGGCGCGAAGCACCGATATACACCAGTCGCGAACGCGCAGCACTGGCATGGGCCGAGGCCGTGACAGAACTGAACGGCAACCAGGTGCCTGATGAAGTATATAATGAAGTAGCAGCAGAATTTTCTGAGCAGGAGATAATAGACCTTACTATTGCTACAATAGCTATCAACAGTTACAACCGTATCAATGTGGCATTTCGTACGCATGCCGGCGCCTACCAGCCGGGGCAGTTTGCCGTGCATGCCTAATCCCTTTATTCTTATATTTATTCATCTTTAAAAGCTAACAGCAATGAAAGATTTTGCATTATTATTTCGCAGGCCCAACCTAGACAACAGCAATATTTCGCCTACCGAGATGGAAGCCCTGATAAAAAGGTGGCAGGACTGGATAGGCGGCATGGCAGCACAAGGCCGTGTGGATGGCAAGCCACTGCGTCTCACGCAGGAGGGCAAGGTATTGAAAGCAGGTGGCGTTATAACAGACGGCCCGTTTGTAGAGATAAAAGAACGGCTGGGCGGCCTGATAATGATAAAGGCCGAGAACCTGGATGAAGCCACCACATTGGCACACGGCTGCCCGGTACTGGATGAAGGCGGCAGTGTAGAAATAAGGCCGATATTAGTACAATAAAAACATACCGAACCCATTGCAGCCACAATGGGTTCTCCTTTTTTATGGAAGACGCAAGCATATCTTTAAAGCAGCTGTTTCAGCAGGAATTTGCCAAAATGGTAGCTGTCATCAGTAACCAGTTCGGCCTGCAGCATATTGAAACGGCAGAAGATATAGTGAGCGAGACCTTCCTTACAGCTGCTGAAAGCTGGAGCTTTAAGGGCATACCACAAAATCCTGTGGCCTGGCTCTATACTGTGGCCAAACAGAAAACCCTATCCCACTTTCGCAGGAATAAGATATTGGAGCAAAAAGTATTGCCGCATATAAAAAGCAGCCAACAGCACTATGAAGAAGCCGTGCTAGATTTCTCTCCCGGCAATATCAAAGACAGTCAGCTGCAGATGATGTTTGCCGTATGCAACCCTGCCATCGCCAGCGAGGCACAGATAGGGCTTGCGTTACGCATCCTTTGCGGCTTTGGCATAGATGAAATTGCAGAAGCATTCTTTAGCAATAAAGAAACCATCAATAAAAGGCTTTTCAGGGCAAAGGAAAAACTGCGTACGGAAAACATCCGTATGGAATTACCACCTGCACATGAAATAGCACAACGTATAGATACGGTGTTGCACATCATATACCTGCTATTCAGCGAAGGCTATTATTCCAAAACACAGAATGAGGTGTTGCGTAAAGATTTATGCCTGGAAGCCATGCGCCTGGCACTGATGCTTATTGAATATGATAAGACTAATCTCCCAAAAACCAACGCCTTATTGGCGCTGATGTGCTTTCATGCATCGCGGTTTGATGCACGCCTGCGCGATGATGACACACTGGTATTGTATGAAGAACAGGACGAAACACTGTGGGATAAGGAGCTGATAAACCGGGGCAAGTATTATATGCTGAAAGCTACAGAGGGAAATGAAATCACATCTTACCACCTGGAAGCAAGAATAGCCTATTGGCATTGTGTAAAAGAAGATAGCCCGGAAAAGTGGACAGACATATTTCATACATACGATAGACTGCTGGAGATTAATTATTCGCCGGGTGTGGCTATGAGCAGGATATATGCGCTTTACAAGTTAGAAGGGCATGAAGCCGCAATAGCTGCTGCACAGGCATTGGAGCCAGATAATAGCCTTTTCTATTTCCTGCTGTTGGGCGAACTATACAGCCACGATGATAAACGCCAAGCGATAATGTATCTCGATAAAGCATTACAACTAGCCAAGACAGCGCCGGAACGTGCAGAGATAAAACGAAAGATAGAAGCTATGCAATCGGAATAGTATACCAATTATTTTACGCTACTGCATATTCTTCTTAAGTTTTCGAGCAGTATAGCCCGAATAGAATTCTCCTGTGCCTTTGGCGTCTAAGCGCCCTACAATAACCTGATGTGAACCGGCCGCCAATTCCAGGCCGGGCCTTAAATGATAGTGTTCTCTTGCCCCTACCGGCAGGCTTGGATCTTTAGTCTGGTCAAGGTCGGCGAGATATAGCAACAGCTTGCCTAACGATTTCAAGCCGTCTGGGTCACCATGGATATAAACCTCATTCCACTTGCTTATTTCACCCTCAAATTCATCTTCCTCCTCTACTACCTTTATATCTAAATGTCCTTTTATGAGAGATGGAACTCTTTTCATAGTTAATGCTTTAGGTTGAACATCTAAACATAACAATCCTACCGTAAACAAAAAAATCTTGCAAACATAGCTTGCAAGATTTCATTTTGTGGAACCGGCGGGATTCGAACCCGCGTCCAAACATATGCCCAATAAGCTTTCTACATGCGTATTCCTGAATTTGATTTCGGAAGCGTGCCGGAGCAGGACAAACCTACAAACCTCCTAGCTGCTGAGTTTCATACCTGCACCGCAGCAATACAGGCATGATCCTATTGAGAGTTGAGTTAGGCGGCGGAGACGTCAACAGGCCAAAGCCTTCCGCGGCCAAAATGGTTGCGCTAAATTAAATTAGGCAGCCATGGCGTAATTAGATTCGCCATTCAAAAGTTGAATATTCAGATTTACGTGCTAATTATCCAACGCACGGCATGCTTACTTACCCTGCCCTATGCTGTCAAAACCAGTCGGCCCCAAGGCACAACCATTACAGTTGGCAGTTCTTAGTAAAATATCAAAGAACTAATGCAAAGGTACAAACAAGTACCGATTTAATATTGTTAAAATGAATGCCGGATATTTGCACCGCACATGCTGAAAATAGCCTACCATAGCCTATACGCACATCCGCTACCTGCCGGCCATCGCTTTCCTATGGAAAAGTATGAGCTGATACCGGGACAATTGATGTATGAAGGTGTCATCACTCAAGCTAACCTCTTTGTACCTGCACCGGTAGATGAAGCCACTATATTGCTGACGCATGATGCCGACTATTGGCACCGTATGCAGCACCTGCAACTTACAGACAGGGAGATGCGCGCCATCGGCTTCCCGCTATCTGAAACATTAGTAATGCGTGAGGTAACCATATGCCAGGGTACTATAGATTGTGCCAGGTATGCTATGCAGTATGGCGTATCGCTGAATGTAGCAGGCGGCACCCACCATGCCTTTGCCAATAAGGGAGAAGGCTTTTGCCTGCTGAATGATTTTGCGGTAGCTGCTAATTACCTGCTGCATCGTGACCTGGCAAAGCGTATACTGATAGTAGACCTGGATGTGCACCAGGGCAATGGCACGGCGGCACTGTTTAAAGGCCGTACCGATGTATTCACCTTCAGCATGCACGGGCAGCACAATTATCCCTTTCATAAAGAGCAGAGCCATCTGGATATAGGCCTGCCCGATGGCATAGATGGAGAAATGTACCTGACTATCCTGCAGCAGCATTTACCTGTATTAATACAACAGGTAGTGCCCGATGTTATCTTCTACCTATCAGGGGTAGATGTATTGGCCACAGATAAGTACGGAAAGATGAAACTAAGCATAGCCGACTGCCGCCAGAGAGATGAGATCGTATTCAACCTGTGCAGGCAGCATGGTATACCGGTTGCCGTAGCAATGGGAGGCGGTTACTCACCTTTGGTAAAAGATATAGTAACCGCCCACTGCAATACCTTTAAGGCTGCAAAAGAGATATTTGAACTCTAGTTTTTGAAAAGCCTGAATATGTCAAGGCCATTGGCATATACCATAAGGGCCAATAGTAGAACAAGGCCTACGGTAGTAGCATATTCCATCACTTTATCATTCACCTTGCGGCCCGATATCATTTCAAACAATAGGAAGATAACATAACCGCCATCCAGGCCGGGTACAGGCAACAGGTTCATCACCGCCAGTATGATAGATACAAAGGCTGTCAACATCAGGAAGTCCTGCCAGTCGAACACCGGTGAGAACATCTTACCGAAGCTAACGATACCACCTACACTTTCAGATGCTTTGATTTCTTTAGATGTAAAAATAAGCTTCAGTTGGCGCCAGTAGTTAGCTATCTGGTCGAAGGTGTAAGTAAAGCCTTTACCCACAGCTTCTATCGGGTTATACTTTATCTTATCGTACGCAAAGAAGACAGCAGGGCCGGAAGGGGCAAAGCCTAATATCTTTGTTTCGGGCACCTTACCTGTCAGTTGCAGTTGCTCACCATTGCGTATCACACCCAGTGCAATAGGCTGATTGGCAGAAGCACGTTTTATTTTCTCAAACTCATCGTAAAAGAATACAGGCTGGCCATTTACGCTGATGATGCTATCGCTTGCTTTCAGGCCCATTTTACCGGCTTCCGATTTGTCAGACACTTCGGCTATCACAACAGGTACGCGCGGCTGTATGAAAGTATTGCGCTGTGCTTTAATGATCTTACGCACCGTACCTTCCGGTATCGGTACTGTTACGGGCTGGCCATTCCTGTTTACAGTTATGGACTTCGCCTCATTGAATATCATTTCCGGCACTATCTTATTGAACCTCGTTACTTGTTTGCCGTCTACTGCCAGTACCATATCACCATTGCGCAGGCCAATGCTCTCGCCTACGCTATCTACCATTATACCATACTTCGCATTCTGCACCGGCAAATACTCTTCACCCCACACACCAAATATCAATGCATAAATACCTATAGCCACCAACACATTCATGATGATACCACCCAGCATGATGAAAAGCCTTTGCCACGGTTTTTTAGAGCGGTATTCCCAGTCTTGCGGTGGTAGTTTCATGGCTTCTTTATCCATGCTCTCATCTACCATGCCTGCTATTTTTACATAGCCACCTAAAGGAAACCATCCCAGCCCATATTCGGTATCACCTTTCTTCTTTTTGAACAAAGAAAAATTGAGCAAACCGGGGAAAGGAAAAAGGAAATCGAAGAACAGGTAAAACTTCTCTACCCTTGTTTTAAAGAGGCGTGCAAAGAAGTAATGGCCAAATTCATGAAGTAATATAAGCAGTGATAAGGCAGCGAGTAACTGGAGCGCCTGAACAAGGCCACCAGACATCAATAATAGACTATTTAAAAGCATGATATCGCAAAAATAATATTTAGTGTGATAGTTGGCTATGTTTTACATGTTCGGCAGCATACATACGTGCATCCTTGTCCGACTGGCGATAGTCTTCCAGCGTAGGATGCTCTATGAAAGTTACCTGTTCCATCACTTTTTCAATGATCTCGCTCATTTCTATAAAGCTCACCCTGTTTTGCAGGAAAGAGTTTACCACCAGTTCATTGGCAGCATTCATCACACAAGGCGTGTTACCCCCTTTAAACATGGCATCTTTAGCCAGTGCCAGGTTTCGGAAGGTTTTATAGTCGGGTGCTTCAAAGGTTAGCTTGCTGAAATCTTTAAAGTCGAAGCGTTTGAAATCGTTCTGCAGCCTTTGCGGGAAAGCCAGGGCATACTGTATGGGCAACTTCATATCGGGCAAGCCCATCTGTGCTTTTACAGAGCCATCTGCAAACTGCACCAGCGAGTGGATTATAGATTGCGGATGTACGACCACTTCAATCTGCTCATTCTGCAAACCGAAGAGCCATTTCGCTTCTATCATCTCTAGTCCCTTGTTCATAAGAGTTGCACTATCTATGGTTATTTTAGCGCCCATGGTCCAGTTAGGGTGCTGCAGTGCATGGCTGGCTTTCACATTCACCAGGTAGTTGGGCTTCCTGCCCAGGAAAGGGCCACCCGAAGCCGTCAGTATCACCTTTTCTATCTTACGGATATCCTCGCCCACCAGGCATTGAAAGATGGCGGAATGTTCGCTATCTACGGGTATGATGCCGGCACCTTTTTCGGCAGCGGCCTGCATTACCAGCTCTCCCGCTACTACCAGTGTTTCTTTATTGGCCAGTGCTACACGCTTGCCTGCCTGTACGGCCGCCAATGTAGACTCCAGACCTGCAATGCCAACGATAGCTGCCAATACTGTATCTACCGTTTCCCACTGCACTACATCGCTCAGCGCAGTAGTACCCGAAAACACTTTTACCGGCAAGGCAGATAATGCTTCCTTTACCGTACTATATTTTGTTTCATCGGTAACCACTACGGCATTAGGATGAAACTGCCTTGCCTGCGCTATCAGCAGCTCGGCATTGCTATGTGCGCTCAATATCTCTACCTGGAACAGTTCAGGATGCGCAGCCACCACTTCCAGTGCCTGTGTACCAATAGAACCTGTAGACCCCAGTATTGCCAATCTCGTCATTCGTAATCTTATATTATAGTTTAGTACAGATATAGCTTTTCAGCGCCCCAAAGGTAACTTAAACCCTTCACGGTTAGACGCATTAGAAAAGTATTTATTGTAGTTGCCAAAGCTAACCTGTATATGCTTTAAATTAGCACAGCCAAAAGCTTTTTCAATAAATCTTAACAACACTGCCATGCTTCAAAAAGCAACTTTAGATTTCCTTTCCAAGCTGGAAAAGAACAACAATAAGAACTGGTTTGATGCCAACCGCGCTGCCTATGAGGCTGCTAAGGCAGATTTTGAAATATTTGTAGCCCATATACACGGGAAGCTATCTAAGAATGAGCCTAAAACGGCCGATCAGAAGCCCAAGGACTCCATTTTCAGGATATTTCGCGATGTGCGCTTCTCTAAAGATAAGACGCCATAT
>CAMLKS010000035.1 GCA_946480675.1 uncultured Bacteroidota bacterium | reverse complement strand
TCGGCCTGGTACACGCTGGCAAAATCGTCTTTAGGGTCTGCAGTAGCTATCTGCTCCAGTTGGTGGAACAGGCGCTTGCGTACCACTTCAGCACCATCCGGTATGTCGCTTTTATGGAAACGTGTCTTAGCGATACGCTCTATCTGGCGGATGTTCGATATTTCTTTAGGCGATACGATAGATATACAGATACCCGACTTACCGGCACGGCCTGTACGGCCACTGCGGTGTGTGTACACTTCAGGGTCATCCGGCAGTTCGTAGTTGATAACGTGGGTAATATCGTTTACATCTATACCACGGGCAGCCACATCGGTAGCTACTATGGCCTGCAGGCTCTTGTTCTTAAAACGCTCCATCACCTTGCTGCGCATCTTCTGGTCCATATCACCGTGCAGCGGGCTTACATGGTAGCCCATCTTCATCAGCTTTTCAGATATGTCCTGGCAATCCTGGCGGGTACGTACAAACACGATACCGTAGATGCCCGGGGTAAAATCCAGCAAACGGCGCAGGGTTTCAAACCTGTTGTGATGGTTGGTTACATAATATTGGTGGTCGATATTCTCGTTACCCACGTTTTCGCGGGCTACAGAATACTCTTCCCATTTATTCATGAAGCGCTTTGCTATGTTACGCACATCATTGTTCATCGTTGCAGAGAACAACCAGGTGTACTGCCTTGCAGGCGTATTCTTCAGTATAAATTCAATATCCTCACGGAAACCCATGTTCAGCATCTCATCGGCTTCGTCCAGCACTATGTACTGTACATGCTCCAGCGATATGGCTTTACGCTCCAGCAGGTCTATCAGGCGGCCGGGAGTGGCCACTATTACCTGCGGGTTGGTTTTCAGCTCGCGTATCTGGCCGCCAATAGGCACGCCACCATACACAGCTGTGGTTTTAAGGCCACGCATATGTTGGCCATACTTTTTAAAGTCCTCTTGTATTTGCATACACAGTTCGCGTGTAGGGCTCAATACAAGTGCTTGCACATGCTTCTGTGCAACGTCCATGTGGTGCAGTAGCGGAAGACCAAAGGCTGCAGTTTTACCGGTTCCGGTTTGTGCAAGGCCTATAATATCAGAAGGTTGGGATAGGAGTTGGGGGATAACTTTTTGTTGAATAGGAGTCGGCGTCTCAAAGCCCATATCCGATACGGCACGAGTCAATTCTTCTCTAAGCGAGAAGCTCGAAAATAACATCATTAAAAAAGAACTTTTGTAAAATGAGGCGCAAAGATACGTTTAATAGTTAAGAACTAATCAAATATTAATATATTAACGTATTGTTATGTACTTCAGTCTATTGTAGATACAAACACGCGCCATTACTTTTACAATCATTCCAGCAAACGCATGCTTTTTAACTCGTACCAGTTTTTATTATTCTTTCCGATAGTCACCCTCATATATTTCCTGCTGCCGCACCGGTTGCGGTGGTTTCACCTGCTGATGGCCAGTTTCCTGTTCTATATGGCTTTCCTGCCCATATATGTACTGATACTGGTGGTCACTATCGTTATCGACTACTTCGCCGGTATATATATAGAACAGGCGCAGGGGCGGCGACGAAAGCAGTATCTCATTATCAGCCTCATTGCCAATATCGGCTTCCTGTGCTTTTTCAAATACTACGATTTTATCATTACCAACCTCAACGATGTACTTCCCTTTCACGTACCGATACTCAAGGAGCTATGGATATCATCGCAGATAATAGAGGGTAACAACGTTATCAATACTGCATTAAACAGTTGGCTGGGTACCGACCTCGACATCCTTCAAACCATTATACTGCCTATAGGCCTTTCATTCCACACCTTCCAGGCCATGAGCTATACTATAGAGGTATATCGTGGCAACCAGAAGGCAGAAAGGCATTTTGGTATTTATGCCTTGTATGTGATGTTTTACCCTCAATTGGTGGCCGGCCCTATCGAGCGGCCTCAAAACATCCTGCACCAGTTTCACGAGCGCAAACATTTTTCGGCAGAGAACCTGATAGTGGGCCTGCGGCTAATGGCATGGGGCCTGTTTAAAAAAGTAGTGATTGCCGACCGGCTTTCTATTTATGTGAACCTGGTTTATGGCGACCCTGAAAATTATCACTGGCTGAACCTGGTAATTGCCACTATCTACTTTGCCATACAGATATACTGCGATTTCTCCGGCTATTCAGATATAGCCATCGGTGCGGCACGTGTTATGGGTTTCGACCTGATGGTAAATTTCCGCCGTCCCTACTTTGCTACCAATATCAAAGAGTTTTGGGAGAAATGGCATATCTCGCTATCTACCTGGTTTCGGGATTACCTGTACAAACCGCTGGGTGGCAACCGCGTAGCCTTCGCACGCTACCTGCTCAATATCGCCATTGTCTTTATGGTATCGGGCATATGGCATGGCGCCAACTGGACTTTTATTATATGGGGTGCCCTGCATGCCGTGTACCAGGTATCGTTCATCTTGTTCAACAGGTATGCTACCGAAAAGGATATGCAGCGCAGCAATTGGGCTTGGCGTGCGGGTGGCTGGCTGCTCACTTTTGTTTGTGTATGCTTTGCGTGGATATTCTTCCGGGCGCAGAATGTGGGGCAGGCATTTACTATCATCAACCAGATAGTCACCCTGTATGCGCCAACTGCTTTCAACTGGATGCTGATGGAATCGAACAACCGTACCGGCTTTGGCATTACCAGCCTGGTGCTGGTGGTGCTGGGCTGTACCTACATGTTCTGGATAGAGAAGAAGAACCAGCCCTTGCTTACCGAATATAATAACAAGCCCATGCGCGATATAGCCATGCTGGCATTCCTGGTATTCGCCATCATCACGGTAGGGGTGTTTGTGAACGAAAGCTTTATTTACTTCCAATTCTAAGCGCGGCCCTATGAAACAGAACTATATTTTTCGATTGGCAGCAGCACTGGTAATAGGTATTGCCGTTACATGGATAGCCTATATCATCATCATAGATGCGGATAAGAAATTCTTCAACAGCATACGCAAGAACGAATTTATCTTCCGGGAAGACACCACGCGATATGATATATTACTGCTTGGCTCATCGCGCATGAAGAATACGGTGAACCCGCGCATCATAGATAGTATTACCGGGCTTAACTCGTACAATGCAGGTGCCAGCGGTGCGCATATATCCGAGATAAAAAGCATTTTAGATGCCTACCTGTTGCAGCACCGTCCGCCTTCTTATATCATTCTGGCGCTCGACTACTTTGCACTGGAAGTGCATCATGCTGTAGCTTACTACCCTACCTATATCACCGTCAACCACCTAGAGCCGATTGATAAGATGCTGCGCTCGGAAGGGGTGCATACAGGTTTGTATAAAATATTCCCTTTCCTCAGGCTTACAGCATTGGATGATTACTATAAAAGCATCGTATTGCAAACCATCCGAAACCGAAATGACATAGCCGATGACGACTTTTCATACAAAGGTTATGTAAGCAATACCGCCGTCACTATACCCCGTGATAGCCTGGGGCCTGCACAAACGATAGACGTACAAGACAAAGGCAAAAAAATACTGAACGATCTCATTGCACTATGCCGGGAAAAGAACATCAGGCTGGTACTCACTTACGCGCCTGAATTCAAGCGGAATAATATAGAGAACATCAGCAATGCGGAAGCTATCCTCAACTATTATGAGCAGGTAGCTGCGCAAAACAACCTGCCTTTCTACAGGCACGATCTGCTGCTTATGTGCGATAGCCCGGCCTACTTTGTAAACAATGGCCATGTAAACCGCATAGGTGCCGATGTGTATAGCTATTACCTGGCACAGCAATTAATAAATGATGGCATCATAAAATCTGGTGCAGCGCAGCAATAATAAACAACATAGCATTGTATATTAGCATTGCACAATAGTATATATGTACACTAGACGCACCATCCGATGGAGTATCATCCTGCTGTATGCATGGAAGTATCTCATCTTCTATGCCTGCTACAGCGCACTGGTAGTAGCTGCACACCACTATCTGGACTGGCATTTTCTGCAGATACCTTTTCTGCCTATATCGGCCATTGCCGTAGCGGTAGCCTTTTACCTCGGCTTTAAAAATAATTCATCTTACGACAGGCTATGGGAAGCACGCCGCGTATGGGGATCGCTTGTAAATGCAAGCCGCACATGGGGCATACAAGTGCTGGATTTTGTGAACAACAAACGCAACCATGCTGCCTGCGGCGATATACAACTGGAAGAGATACACCGCAGGCTAATATACAGGCATATCGCTTTCCTGAACGCATTGCGCCTGCAACTACGCCGGCCTGCTTATTGGGAACAAGCATATAAAACAGGCCAGTGGCTGGTAGAGCAGGAGGATGAGTTCCATACTAAATCGCTGGATAAGGAATTGCAATGCTACCTGCCTATAGAAGAAGTGGAACAGCTGGTGAACAACCGTAACGCTGCTACACAACTGATACGCAAACAATCGAGAGACCTGGAATACCTCTATAACAACGGCATTATCGATTCTTACCATCATGTGGAAATGACGCGTACCCTGGCAGAGTTCTATAATCAGCAAGGTGCAGCAGAGCGTATTAAAAGCTTTCCATTCCCCCGCCAGTATGCCTACTTCAGCTCGGTATTCACATGGATATTCATCCTGCTGCTACCCTTTGGCCTCATCAATGAGTTTCAGAAAATGGGCGAAGAATTTGAATGGCTGGTTGTGCCCTTTCATCTATTGATAGCATGGGTATTCAACACTATGGAAATAGTAGGTGCCAGCAGCGAAAACCCGTTTGAGAATTCTATCAACGATGTGCCCATTACTGCCATCTGCAAAACCATAGAGATAGACCTTCGGGAAATGTTGGGCGAAAACGACCTGCCACCAAAGCCTGAACCGGTTCACGATATTTTGATGTAATACATAACGGCAACCACAAGGGTTGCCATTATTTTTATATACACTCAAATTATCCTCACGATTTACTTTATCAGCACATCCACATTCAGCCCCGATAACGCCGGGGTCTTCGTGTTGGCGTCTGATGCATAAATACGCTTGAAATATATCTTATCACCGGCTTCTGCCTGCGCCAGTATTAGCCTTACCTGGTCGTTTATAAAGCTATCGCCTTTTATGGCATAGCCCATTACATAATCATTCTGCTTCGGCACATAATAAAACTCGAAGCTGTCTATAGCGTAGCCCTTCAGGTATAGCTTAGGGTCATCCAGCAATTGTTGAACAGTTACAAGGTCATCTGCATCGCGGCTTACAAATACCGCATGCTTGTCATTACGCTTCCTGGCTTTCACTTCCGGCAGTTCCTGCAGCACCTTCGCTACTTCCGGCTTCGCTGTAGGTGCAGGTGTGGCAGGCTTAACTTTCTCACCTTTCTTGGTAGCTGCTGTGGCAACCGTATCCGCAGGCTTTGCTTTTTTGATGATGGTAACGGTGGTCTTCCCGTCCGATGTTTTGCTTACAACATCCCCACCCGTTTGCGATGGTTTATCTTTTACGTTCGAGGCCATCAGCTTTTTATCTTGCTCTTTGGCCGGCTCTTCACCCGGTTTTTTCAGTTTAATGATGGTAACCGTAGTCTTACCTTCTTTCGTCTTGCTCACAACCTCCGGCGACGTACCATCTGCACCTGCCGACTGGCCATAAGCACCGAATGAAATACATAAAAAGGAGGGGATAAATAACAACTTCCACATCTACTAAAAATAAAGAACCTGCGGCATATAGCCATCACTTCTTATCGAATTTTAACCCTCATTTAAGCCTTATAGTCCACATTTTACCCACTTTTTACATTCTGTCGCCATTCATCGCGCCAAAGGCGAAGAACATCTTATGCTGCCGCATAAAGTCCCATTTGGCCCTGTCTTGCTCTACCGGTGCTATCGAATACTTTGCACGCCAATAGTTTACCTGGCTATCCGGTACTTTTAATGGTATCCTTTCACCGGTTCCTATCAAACGGTCGTGTAAGCCAAAATACATAGCATCCTGTGCGGGTACCGGCGGCTTGCTTCCTGTGTCAAATTCAAAATCGTGTATAGCCGCTACATCTTTGGGATGAATATTTCCTAAGGCTATTTGCTGCTTGTAATAGCTGGTATCAAATAATAGGAAAGCATTATCATAGTGGTGCATAATGACCGGCAGATAAGAAGAGGCAAACATCCACTCTTCCAGGTCAAATTGCCCTTGATGTATTTTGTATGGACTACTTACTTTATTATTGTTGTAATAGTCGATAAGGTCCGGCGATTTCAGCCCGAGCTCTTTCATGATATCTTTTTGGTAAATACCTATCAGCTTGTCTGAAGGGAAACCTTTTGCATAAGTAAGCTGCTTTAGTTCTCCAATAATTTGATTAATATGTAGCTTATATCGCCTGTTATTTGTCAAAATGGTTTCACTGCCATCTTTACGTTGGTTCTTCTGCATCTGGTCGTTTGCATACAGGTAAGTTACCTGCTTCAATAGCATAGTATCGATACGCTTTACATACTGTGGCCTGTTTATGTTATATACGCTGTCTATCCAGCCCTTATGTCTGGCGTAGTATGCATGTCTGGCTATATACCGGAATGTAGCAAGGCGCCTTGGCATCAGTCCGTTCTGGGTGGCCTTATCTACAAATGCCTTGAATGCAACTTCATTCTTGGCATGCAGTGCTATTTGTATAGCGGTTATACAATCCTGCAGGTACACGAAATCATAAGCCTTGAATGTGGCGAGATAGGTTTGTATGCCGGAATCTATTTGATTACTAACAAATATCTGCCGCTCTGCTTTATTGATAGCTTTATGATAAAGCGTATAGTCGGCGGCTGTGGCACTACTATATAGTAATAAGGTAAGACAGGTAAGTAACAGGTGCAAGTTCATATCATCAAGATACGTAAAAAGCAAAGGCCCGCAATTGCGGGCCTTTCTATCTATAACTATATAAATACCTTAGTCTTTCAGTATCGTCCTGCTAATAACTATCTTCTGCACCTCGCTGGTACCTTCGTATATCTGCGTAATCTTCGCATCGCGCAGCAGGCGCTCTACGTGGAAGTCTTTTACATAACCGTAACCGCCGTGTATCTGCACCGCCTCATTGGTTACCCACTGTGCTATTTCAGATGCATACAGTTTAGCCATAGATGCACTCAGGGTATAATCTTCTCCCTGGTCTTTTGTCCATGCCGATTTTATTACCATCAGCCTTGCACCTTCTATAGCCGTAGCCATATCTGCCAGTTTGAAGGCAATGGCCTGGTGATTTGATATTTCTGTACCAAATGCTTTACGCTCTTTAGAATATTTCACTGCCAGCTCATAAGCACCACTGGCAATACCCAGCGCTTGTGCAGCAATACCTATGCGGCCACCTGCCAATACTTTCATGGCAAAGGTGAAACCAAAACCATCGTCGCCTATACGGTTGGCCTTTGGCACTTTCACATCCTGGAACATGATGGTGTGCGTATCGCTGCCACGTATGCCCAGTTTGTTTTCTTTTGCGCCTACGGTTACGCCCGGCCAGTCTTTATGTACTATCAGGGCATTGATGCCTTTGTGTTTTTTATCAGGATATGTTTGTGCTATTACCAGGTAGTAAGATGCGGTACTACCGTTAGTGATCCAGTTCTTCGTACCATTCAACAGGTAGTAGTCGCCCATATCTTCCGCAGTAGTGCGTTGAGATGTAGCGTCAGAGCCTGCTTCCGGTTCGCTCAGCAGGAAGGCGCCTATCTTCTGGCCGCTGGCCAGTTGGGTCAGGTACTCCTGCTTTTGCTCTTCGGTGCCATATTTTTCAAGCCCCCAGCATACCAGCGAGTTGTTTACACTCATACATACGGAAGCAGAAGCATCTATCTTGGATATTTCTTCCATTGCCAGCACATACGATACCGTATCCATGCCCGACCCACCATATTTAGGATCTACCATCATACCCATAAAGCCCAGTTCACCCAGTTCTTTTATCTGTTCTGCAGGAAACTTCTGGTGTTCGTCGCGCTCTATAACGCCTGGCAGCAATTTGTTCTTTGCAAAATCGCGTGCGGCCAGTTGCACCGATTTTTGTTCTTCCGTAAGTTGAAAATTCATATTCTAAAAAATATGCAGTTGTTTGTGGAAAATGTGCTGCAAACCTACATGAAAATTGTTGATTAATATAGCCTTCCCGCAGAAAATGCCCACATCAGTTATTTGCGTTCCGGCCCTTCATACTCATTTCGCAGCAGTCCCCAGCATACCGAATCCTGGTATTCACCATCCACCAGGTAATGCCCGCGCAATATACCTTCCTGCACAAAACCAAAGCGCTGCACCAGCCTGATGGATGGCACATTCGATGGGCCTATCATTGCCTCTACCCGGTGCAGGTTCATCTCTTCAAATCCGTATTTCAGCACCGCTGCCATGGCCTCGGTCATGTAGCCTTTACCTTTATTATAGTCATCGTGCATGGCATAGCCTATTTCAGCCCGGTTGTGCTTTGCCAACCAGGTATGATAGCCGATGCGCCCTATGGCCCACCCCGTTATCTTATCTATCATCAGGAAATTGCGAAAGCTGATGTGATGGGTGGTCATGCCTTTCAGGTATTTCCCCTTTTCTGTTTCATAGTCTTTCACGCTGCGCCAGCCCAGTCGTGCCATTATCTCGGCATCGGTGTAGGTAGTAAAAAGATGGTTGTAATACTCCGGCGTCAGCAGTTGCAGGCGCATCCGTTCGGTTTCTATTATCACTGGTGCATGTTCCATAGCGGGCAAATATCTGGTATTATTTAACGCGTACATAGCTATATAAATGAAAATTATTTGGTTTTTGAAAATACATGTACGTACATTTGTTGTGCAAACATCAATTATAAAAACAAAGACAGTATGAAAAAATTAGTTTTCCTTTCGGCCTTAGCACTGGCGTCTGTTACATCTTTTGCGCAAGGCAAATGGAACCTGGACCGCAGCCACTCTTCGGTTAAGTTCAATGTGCAGCACCTTGTTATTTCTGAGGTAGATGGTACGTTCAAAATATTCGACGGTAGTGTAAATGCACCAACTGCCGATTTCAATAATGCAACCATCAACTTTACTGTAGATGTGAACAGCATCAATACTGATGAGGAAAAACGCGACGCGCACCTGAAGAGCGATGACTTCTTCAATGCGGAGAAATATCCTAAAATGAAGTTTACCAGCACTTCTTTCAAAAAAGTATCTGGCAATAAATATGCGCTGGAAGGCAACCTGACCATCCGCGATGTAACGAAGAAAGTAAAATTCGCTGTAGTATATGGTGGTACTGTAAAAGACCCTTGGGGTAATATAAAGGCAGGTTTTAAGGCTACAGGCAAAATAAACCGTAAAGATTTCGGGCTGAAATGGGGCGCCATGACAGAAGCTGGCGGCGCAGTAGTAGGCGATGAGGTGGAAATGGAAATCAGGGTGGAATTCGCACAACAGAAAGGTTAAGACTTTTGCATAGTGGGGTTTATTAGTAAGCGGTCCGGGTATCCGGGCCGTTTTTCTTTTTTTATTCACATAATGGTCGTTCACGCATCATATGGCACGGTATTTAAACTATCTGCCCATTATCCACAAACTAAAACCGGCAATATGAAAGATAACATCCTCAAACAACTGGTAGACAATGCTTTTCTGAAAATTGCCTGCCCGCTGCATGGCAACGGACTGTATGCCGAGCTACAACAAGCCATACAGGAAGCCTACAATTTGGGG
This sequence comes from uncultured Bacteroidota bacterium, assembly GCA_946480675.1. The sequence goes on along the minus strand of CAMLKS010000035.1, from coordinate 2,429 downwards.
AAAGCCGGCATGAACCAGGTGTGCGAAATTGTGCCCATCATGCAAGGCACAGAAATGCAAAAAGTAGCTTCCTGATACCTTCATCAAGAGCAGTATAATCAGTTTAATTCCGCTATAGGGCATACACATGTGTGCCCTATATGCATTTACCGGCACAATATTTCCCGTTATTACGGGTTATAATATCACCTGGGGTTAAAACACAAAAGCCCGGCGTAGGGCCGGGAATTGTTAAATATGTGTGTAATGGAGCGGAACTAGCCCACCACTGTAACCGCTGCCGGTGCAGTAGCTGGTGTTACCATTGCCATTGGTTTTGGCGGACGTGGATGGCGCTGCGGACGCGGTATTTTATTTGGTGAGCCGCAAGATTCCATTATTGCTGAAAGGGCGATCAAAGCACCCGCTAAAATGATCAACTTCTTCATGATGTGTGAATTTACTAACAGGCAGGGAAAAAAGCAATGCCTGCCCAAATATTAATCTCAAACTAAAATACTATAATTGCAATATGATAGCGATACACCTAGCAACCCCCGATGATGCAGCCATCATCCGTGTACTCGCGGAAACAATATGGTGGCCCACCTATATGCCAATTATTTCACCGGGGCATATAAGGTACATGCTCGATAGTATTTACGAGCTCGACAAAATTGAACAGCAAATCGCCGACGGAGAGCAGACTTACCTGCTGCTTACCGAAGATGGTGAACCAAAGGGGTTTGCTGCGTATGCTGCATTGCCTGACGATGAAAGCGTTATTAAAGTGCACAAGCTGTATTGCCTGCCCGAAGCACAGGGACAGGGCTATGGCCGCATGCTGATAAACGCTGTGGAACAGGCTTTGGCAGAAGCCGGTAAAACTGTTATGGAACTGAATGTGAACCGTAACAACCCGGCTGTAAGGTTTTATGAAAAAATGGGGTTCGATATCGTGAAAAGCGAAGACATCGAAATCGGCAAAGGTTTCATCCTGAACGATTATGTAATGCGCAAAAGCATTTCATAACCACCCCAGCCGGTTAAAAGTGAGCAGTAACGGTGCTGCTCACTTTCAACCGGGTTCCTGCACATACATCGCTTATACATCATCATAACTCAAAAGCCCCTGCCATTGCAGGGGCTTTACCATATAAACAAAACAACCGCTCTATAATCCGTCTATCCTTATCTTAAATGCATTGGGGTCGGTTTCGGCAAGGGCTACGGTGTAGGTATTTCCATTGGCGGGTGTTACACTGGTAATGCCGCCATAAAACCTGCCGTTTACAATGGCTATCACTACAAAGTGCATAGGGATATCAGGCACGTGGTTTTCGCTTATCACACCACTGTTGCTTATGCTCATCATCGGCCATACACCATTGTAGTTGTCGTATAGTGCATAGGCTGTCACTTGGTTGCTGTTGGTGATGTTTGCCCCGGTAATATTCACAGTAAAAGTTTGGTAATTCGGATTGGTAAGGAACCTGTCTGCATTGGCCCAGCCCACACTATCGCTGAAAAGCGTGATGGTATCACCATTATGCACAATGCCACCTATGGGTATACCGCCACCCTGGCCACCGCCGGTGCTGTCTTTACGCACTTGCTGCCAGTTTACTACGTTCACAGGGTCTTCTGCTTTCGGTGCGCCAAGAAACAGGTCCATACCTGTATTATTAGCGCCAAACTGCGGCAGTTGCACACTATAGGTCATACCATCGGCCAGCAGCAGTTCCTGCCCGTTTTGCCGGATGGTTACCTGCACCTCGCCACCCGATATCAGCGGCTGCCCATTGCTCACCGGCAGCACTTTCGAGAATATCATGTCTGATGGTTTTTGCAGTTCCCGTACTTCTATCTCCACATTGCCCGTCACCATAGCACCACTCTTCGTACGGAAACTATTGGGTTGAAAAGTATAACGGCTGCCGCTGGTGCCCCTGAAAGAGCCACCCGTTGCCGCATCCATCGTTACTTTCTGTCCTTTCACTTCAAGGCTGCTATATACGGCATCCAGCGATGCGTAAACTCCGCCATTATCTATAGGCGTTATGGGGTCTGAATTTTTATTGCACGCCGTTATTAATCCTCCTATCAGCAGCAGAGCGCCTGCTGAAACATAAAGCTTTTTCATAAGGTAGTTTTTTGGTTTTTATCAATTTGGTTGTAAACAGAAGGTTAACGCTTCAAAGACGGTATGCCAAAAAACATGCCGAAATAAAACCATGTGTCACGGATGTGTCAGGATTGTAAAGCACTGCATAGCAACTGATTTAATTCAAGATTAATAAAAACAATAAAATTTAGTATATTTGTTATTAATAATAGTAACAAGATTACCTGAAAACATCTTATCAATGAGAAAATAAAAAAGCAGAAAAAACACAACAAAACACAACATTTTACTCACTGGCATTTTGTTTCTGAACACACCCTGTTAA
>CAMLKS010000034.1 GCA_946480675.1 uncultured Bacteroidota bacterium | reverse complement strand
AGCATCTGCACTGCGCTGAAAGATCGTTTTACCTTCCGGCATTGTCCATTCTTTGGCAGTACCCTTAGCTATATTCAGCAGGTATCTTTTTGTGCTGCTTTTTTCAGTTTTCCAATCGTACTGGCGGCTTGAAAAATAAACTGATTTACGGCTGGGGGTCAGCTCTTCACCACCTACCCGCTTCAAACTCCATAGCATTTCGGGTGTCAGGGGTTCTTGTGCCAGGGCCGGCATGCTCAATAGCAATAGTGGGAACCACAGTTTTCTCATGTTATTTTTGTTTATATACAAAGCGTTAAATATATGGCTATTTCTCAGGAGTTTGCTCCCGCTTACCGGGGGAGTTCGCTGCTTTTGATTTCTTACCTTTTTCCAGCTTCTCGAAATCTATGGTATTATCCCAACCGGCTTTTAGCTGCAATACATCCGTATAAGGTATTACATTCTCCGGCTGGCGCTTTTCAAACAGGTCGCCCGTATCCCATTTACCGTTACGGTTTTTATCTACAATGATGCGCAAATGATAATTGCCGGGCTTTATCCGTATAAGCCTTACTACCGTGTCTGTTATCTGCTGGTTATATATCGTATCGACATCCCCATTTACCATGAACAGATATTCGGGCGACTTATATTTTACAGGAATGTTTACAGACAATTTACCATAGTCATCATCATTTTTTGTTCTGAATATATACTTCGATGGCATGAGCTCATTACCGGCACTGTCTTTGGCAAAGCCTTTCAACAACCGAAGCGTATACACCATGTCTTCTTTCCAATTGCTGTTTAATAATAGCAACTCGGGCTTAGCTGTATCTCTTTTCAACGTAAAGGCAGCTTCCACCGCTACTGCGCTGCTATCATAACTCAGGAATATCCGCTGCGGGTTCAGCGTATCTGCAGCACGGCTAAGGGTTATTTTTATAGGTTCAACTATTTCTACTGTTCGTTTATTAATGTCGGATGTATCAATGGCCACACCATATCCCCATACATCTTTATCGGCATCACGGTTCTTTCTCAATTTATTTATTCCGCTACGTTGTGTCACGCTCTTTGCAGAATCAGGTGGCATCGTTTCTTTGAATACCTTTAAAATGATAGGCTGCGCTATACTATCGGTAGGCACTCCGATACTATCTATAAAACCTATCATTTCCTCACCACCATCATACGTGAGGTTTTTATTAGCATCGTGCAGGGCATATATTCTGAAGCGTTTGCCCGGCAATCCTTTTACGTCGAAATGGCCCCCGGTAGTTACTTTGCCTATATACAATGGCTTTTCCTGTACCACCACGCTATCGCTTTTTGCTGCGCTGTAAACAAGTATCAGGCTGCTGGAATCAGGCATACCGGTTGCTGCATCATATACTATACCCCCTAATTGCAATGAATCGAAATAGCTACCGGTACTGAATACATAGGTATATGGCGGAAACGGATTGCCTTCGCGCAGGTCTTTTATCGCATTATTCATCGATACACGATACGTAGTATTTTCCATCAATACGCTATCGGGTATACTCACGGTTACATGCCTGCCATTTAATGATACCGTAGGGGGGAAAGGTAGCAGTGGTGAAACTTGTACTTCGGCAGAAGCATTGTTCAGTTCCACATATTCATTAAAGCGCAGGTCTATTTTGCTGACCCTTGTATTCAATAAAGAATCTGCGGGCGATACCGATACCAGTTTAGGAGGTGTCGTGTCTTTTTTGCCACCTTCCGGTGGTACAATATTGGCACAACCGGCACCAAGGCACAACACAATGATTATGATAAAAAAGCGAATGGCCGAACGCATCATTTGCTGCCAAAAATAGTACTAAAGGCTTGCATTAACATACGGTTTCACGATTTGTACTTAGGTTTGCAGCAACTTTTTTCACTATTGTTTGTTGATTATCTAAACAAAAGCACATATGTTACTAAGTATCCTGCTATTCTTCAAGTTTTTCTTCTTTGCACCGGAGCCTAAAAACGATGTTCCTGCCAGTATTTATGATTTTAAAGTAGAAGGCCTATCCGGCGGTACTATCGACTTTTCAAGCTTCAAAGGCAAAAAAATACTGATTGTTAACACAGCATCTGAATGTGGTTACACACCTCAATACGAAGACCTGCAGGCACTATCTGAAAAATATAAAGGCAAACTGGTTGTAGTAGGCTTTCCGGCCAACAACTTTGGCGCACAAGAACCGGGTACGAATGCAGAAATAGCCGGTTTCTGCAAAAAGAACTATGGCGTAACGTTTCCTATGGCTGCCAAAATATCTGTAAAAGGTGATGATAAGGCGCCGATATATCAATGGCTGACGCAAAAGGCTTACAACAAATATGCTGACAGCGAAGTGAAATGGAATTTTCAGAAATATCTTATAAATGAGAAGGGCGAACTGGTAGGCGTGTATATGTCGAAAGTAAAGCCACTAAGCAAAGAGTTGATAGCAGACATTGAAAAATGATAAAAGCCCTCCGGTTGGAGGGCTTTTAAATTATAGTAGTTTGAGCGTCTGAAGCTCACTCTACTATCAACTATTAATACCGTATTTTCTACCTCAGCAATGGATGCGGCGGCAAAGGTGGGCGCGGTGGCAATGGCGGATGCGGCAATGGTGCTACTACTACAGTTCTTGAAGGTGGTGGCGGTGGTGCCACCACTACCGTACGTGTTCTGTAACGCGGTGCCGGAGCTACAACCACTGTGCTGTGGTGCACCCTTCTTACAGGCCTGTGCCTTACTACCGTTACATCTCTGTGATGTGGCCTTTTGTAATAATGTTTGCTATAATGTTTGTGGTGGCCATGTTTACATTTACCTTTTCTACCACAGTCGGCAAAGGCATTTGTACTGGCTGCAAACATTAGCATGGTGGTCAATAATATCGTGCTTAATATCCCGGCTTTCATAACATTGTATTTAGTTCACAATCTTATATTATCACTGGAATAAGTACAAGTATTTTACCAAAAACGGTTACATACTGTTAAGGAAAAACAAAAGCGCCCGAAGGCGCTTTATATGAATTAGTTATGGATAACTGAATTGAATTATTTTCTTCTCAGCTTCCAGTTTGGCATATGCCCGTTTGTAGAATTTGTTACCCCTGTTGGCTTCTTTTCCTTGTTCCATACTACAGATGCCAGCAAAGCTGCAACTGCTTCACTCTCAGCATCATCTTCTACCAGGTATTCCGGTTTGAAATACTTCTCAATGAACTTTGTATCAAAGTTCCCCGAACGGAATGGTTCTGTCTGTACGGCCCATCTACCAAAATTTAGCGTGGTTTGTATACCCTTGATATAATATTCATCTACAGCACGGCACAGGCGGTCTATCGCTTCTTCGCGCGTAGCTGCGTGCACTACCAGTTTAGCTATCATCGGGTCGTAGAATATCGGAATATCCTGTCCTTGCTCGTAGCCATCATCTACGCGTACACCCGGCCCTTTGGGTGGCTGATACATTTCCAGCTTACCGGTATCCGGCAAAAAGTTGTTCATCGGGTCTTCCGCACATACACGCAATTCCAGCGAGTGTCCGTTCATCTTCAAATCATCCTGGCCAAATGACAGCTTTTCTCCCCTTGCAACTTTTATCTGTTCCTTCACCAAGTCTATGCCTGTTATCATTTCTGTTACACAATGTTCCACCTGCAGGCGGGTGTTCATCTCCAGGAAGTAGTAGTTAAGGTTTTCATCTACCAGGAATTCAACTGTACCGGCACCGTAATAGTTGCAGGAACGCGCTACAGCCACGGCACTTTCACCCATAGCCTTGCGTATATCCGGTGTCAGGCAGCTGGATGGCGCTTCTTCTATCAGTTTCTGGTGACGGCGCTGAATGGAACACTCCCTTTCAAACAGGTACACATAATTACCATGCTGATCGCCTAAAAGCTGGATCTCTATATGGCGTGGTGCACCCACATATTTTTCTATGAAAACGGCATCATCGCCAAAAGCGCTCATAGCTTCGCTTTTTGCCATGCGCATTTGCTCTTCCAGTTCATCCTCGTTATTTACTACACGCATACCCTTACCACCACCACCGGCCGATGCTTTGATGAGTATGGGGAAACCTATACGGGTAGCTATCTCTTTTGCCTCAGCAGCATCCTTTACAGGGTCTTCCGTACCAGGTACCATTGGCACATTGAATTTTTTAGCGGCCTGTTTGGCGGCTATCTTGCTACCCATCATTTCTATAGAACGGGCAGAAGGGCCTATGAATATCAAACCGGCATCGCTCACAGCTTTTGAAAAGCCTGCATTCTCACTCAAGAAGCCATAACCCGGATGGATGGCATCGGCTCCTGTTTGTTTGGCTACTTCTATTATTTTATCGGCCCTCAGGTAAGACTGTGCAGATGGCGCAGGGCCAATGCATACGGCTTCGTCTGCATAACGCACAAATGGCATGTTCCTGTCCGCTTCTGAGTATACTGCCACGGTTTTAATATTCATTTCCCTGGCAGTGCGCATAACGCGCAGAGCAATTTCGCCACGATTGGCTACCAATATTTTATGCATAAGCTGCTAAGATAGTGGATAGATGCAAATGTTAGTATAAATGGAGGTATTACTCTTCTGTCTTAAGTGTAGCACCCTTACCATACTTCACAAACATATATAAGTATAACACACGTGAAAATCGCATCAGCCACGGCTGCAGCACGATAACGATAATGATACTGGTAATGAGATAGTAAAAAATGCTGTAATCCTGGTAAGACAGGCCGAAAATAAGCCAGTACCATACCAGGTTGAAAAAGAAAAGCCCTACTGATAACGCATAGCTTACATAACCTGTTCCATAATAAAAACCAACCTCCAATTCATATTTCTGGCCACATACCGGGCAGCGTTCAGGCATATCCATCATTTTGCCCAATGGAAATACACTTTTATTGGTGTACATATTTCCTTTACGGCAATTCGGACATTTACCTTTTAGCATGCTTGGCACTAACGCCGGCTTCTCTGTAGACATCTAAAACTCTTTTACGCAAAGATAGCTCTAAATAACAGGGTAAAAGTGACCAAAATCACAAAGGCGGCTATCATTAAGCATCCGGCGCTGTGGGGTCGCCTTCATTAGCATGAAAATAACTCCATACGATACGCGCTTTAGAAGCCCCGATAACGCGGGTTAGTTCCCGCTCGGTAAGGGTCTTTATATTTTTTACAGAACGAAATTCACGGAGTAGTTCCGTGGCTGTTTTTTCGCCTATGCCTTGTATACCTTCCAGTTCATTTTTAAACGTGCCTTTGCTGCGTGTTTGCCTATGGAACGTTATGCCAAACCGGTGCACCTCATCACGTATACGTCTTATTAGTAAATGGGCAGGGCTATCATATGGCAATTGTAACGGCTCACTGTCGCCGGGGAAGAAGATAGACTCTTCGCGTTTTGCCAGGCCCACTATGGTCATTCTGCCGGTAAGGCCCAGTTTTTCTATACTTTCCAGTGCTGCACCCAGTTGTCCCTTGCCACCATCTATTATTACCAGTTGTGGTAGTGGCGCTTTTTCTTCCAGCAATCTTTTGTAGCGCCTGTATACAACTTCAGACATTGAGGCAAAGTCGTTAATACCCTCTACGGTTTTGATGTGATAATGCCTGTAATCTTTCTTTGACGGCTGCCCGTGTTTAAAGCACACCATGGCAGCAACGGGATATGCCCCCTGGAAGTTGGAGTTATCAAAACATTCAATATGTTCCGGCAATTCTATCAGTTGCAAGGCATCTTGCAGCTCTTCCAGCACTACCGATGCATTTTGTTTAGCAGCCTCCCCTATCAGCAGCAGGTCTTTACGTTTTTCATCCTGCTGTGTTATTTCCGCATTTTTATAGCTTAGCTCCAGTAGCTTTTTTTTATCACCGGCTTTTGGCACGGTCACTTTTAAAGATTCATCGGTTACATCTATTTCAAAAGGCACTACTATTTCAGTGGCATTACTTTGAAAGGTGGTACGCATTTTATCCAATGCCAATGCTAATATGTCCGCATCTTCTTCTTCCAGCTTCTTTTCTACCTGCAATGTCTTAGCATAGATGATACTGCCATTGCTCACCATCATATAATTGACATAAGCATTCGCTTCATCACTGATAATGGTAGCTACATCCAGATTGCCGAGGTGAGAACTGACAACTGCTGAACGGCTCTGATATCGTTGCAGGTCGTCGATCTTCTGCTTGAATATTCCGGCCTTTTCAAACTCCATATCAGATGCCAGTTGCATCATTTCATCTTTCAGATACTTGATAACTTCGCCTGTATTTCCTTTCAGTATATGCCTTACCTGTATCAGGTTATCGGCATAGTCTTGTTCTGTTTGCAACCCCTCGCACGGGCCTTTACAATTTCCCAGGTGATACTCAAGACACACTTTATACTTCCCCTTGGCAATGTTTGCCGGCGATAAGTTTAGATTGCAGGTGCGTAACGGGATGTTTTGTTTTATCAGCCCCAACAGTTCGCGCACCCTGGCAACACCGGTAAAAGGGCCCAGGTATTCAGAGCCATCGCGTATCACCCTGCGTGTAAGAAATACTCGAGGGAACGGCTCCTTTTTTATAACGATGTACGGGTAAGACTTATCATCCTTCAGGTCTATATTGAACCTGGGCTGGTAGTGCTTGATAAGTGAATTTTCGAGCAAGAAAGCATCATGCTCATTATTGGTAACGGTAAAGTCAATATGGTTGATAAGCGTAACCAGCCTGCGGGTTTTGTAATTATCTACCGTTTTATTGAAATAGGAGCTAACCCGCTTACGCAGGTCTTTTGCTTTACCTACATATAATAATTCACTATGCTCGTCGTAGTATTTATAACAGCCGGGCTGATGCGGTATAGAAGATACTATTTTACTAAACTGTTCTTTTGTCATCTACATAAATCTGTACTCAACTCTCAATTCTTTCTTATCGCCGGTAGTGGTAGATTCAAATTCCTGTATGCTGATGGTTTTGACAGGTATATAAAACAACCTTTGTATGCGCGATCCCCATTTTGTTTTCTGCTCGGTTTCTATATATATAGACTTTATTTTGTTTGTCAGATCATCTGATATAATGTGCAGCTTGCGGGTAAACAGGTCCGGTTCTTTAGCCTCATAGTAAAAGTTATTGCTGGCGGTAGCATCGTCTGCAAACTGTGAAAAATCATACTTACCCAAAAACTTCGGGTCGCTGATATCCGTGGCAAAAAATATTTTAAATATACTACCCCAATCCAGCTTGTCGGCGTTGGTCATTATGCTGTCTGTCTTGCCATTCACCGTTACTATCTTAGCTATCGCAAAGGGCTGTCCGTGAAACGTTTCCCATTGGTCTGACACAAACTGGCGTATAGAAAAATAAGTGCCTTCAGATGCATCAGGTTGCGGTGTTTCTTTTTGTTTCTTGTTGCCACAAGCAGCAACTACAAACAGGAAGCTTACCAATAAAACAGAAAGACGGGACTTGAATAACATAGGCTTGCTAAGTTAATAAAACGGTATGGGGTGGTAAAAATAATAATTAATTAAGCTGTGGATTCACTGGCAGGTTTACCAGGTGCGTGTAATCAGCACCCAATGAACGTATAGCATCCTGCCATATTTGTGCGGTATCGGTTTCGAAGAGTAATGAAATGCTGGGTTCTGCCACATACCACGAACCCTGTTTCATTTCCGTATCCAGCTGCCCTTCCGACCAACCGGAATAACCCAATAACAGTTTTACATCATCTGTATTGCAGGTATTATTTATCAATGCATCTTTCAGCGCCTCAAATGCCCCACCCCAGTAAATACCGGGGCTCACCTCCTGCCCACCCAGCAAATGGGGTATGCGGTGCAGCATGTGCATGGTATCTGCCTGCACCGGTCCACCTGTGTATATGGGTATAGCAGGCACCGCTATTTCAGGCAGCAGGTCTTCCAGGTTAAAGTCAGTGATTCTGTTAATGACAAAGCCTATCGTTCCTTTTTCGCTATGATCGCAAAGCAGCACTGTAGCCCGTGAAAAGTTAGGATCGCTCAAAAACGGTTCAGCCACCAGCAATTGTCCGGCAGTTTTCAGTCTTATATCCTCTTGCTTTGGTATATGCAGAAAATCCATTGCCTTATAAATATAACACAAACACGTATTTTTGCAAAATTCAATTGCCGGGCTGTAATGTTAAGAAATGACTTACATTTACCAGTCCAGATCACCCCAACGCGAAGATAGCATGCAGGTTTATTACGGTATTTTATTGTTTATCATCACATTTATAGGTGGTAGCATTCCTCTATGGATGAAAGGGCTGGACGATAGACGCATGCATTTGCTCCTTGCCTTTTCGGGTTCGTTCCTGTTAAGTATTACCTTTCTGCACCTGTTGCCCGAAACATTTGAAGAACTGGGCGGTAAGGCGGGCTTTTACCTATTAGGTGGTTTCTTTTTACAATTAGTACTGCAACGCTTCACACACGGCCTTGAGCACGGTCATGTACATATACACCCTGCCGGGCACGACCATCATGTACCGCTCACATCCATTTTGCTGGGCCTTACAGTGCATGCCTTTATGGAAGGCCTGCCGCTTGGCTTTAACTATCGAGAAACGGCTACAGAGCCATCTCTGTACTTAGCAGTAGCTGCACATAAACTGCCGGAAGCTATGCTGGCAACAATACTGGTTGCAAGTACCAAAGGCAAATCGAAAGCTTTGATAATGCTCGTAGGCTTCTCTTTGATAACACCTGTTGCCGGCTTTTTAGCAAATAGTCTTGGCACTAGTTATTATGCCATGTCGCAGGTGGTAATGGTATTGATACCTATAGTAGCCGGTGCCTTCATCCATATTTCCACTACCATATTCTTTGAAAGCGGTACCAAGCACCATATGCTTACCTGGCAAAAGGTAGTAGCCATGGCAATAGGCGTAAGCATAGGCATAGCCACCCTGTTATTCGAATAACTCATGAAACAAAGCTTTACGTTCCTTATCTGCCTCCCCCTTCTGCTACTGCTGCAACTCCATGCATATGCACAACCGGGCACTACGGCTGCAGAAAAAACATTGCTCTGGAAAATAAGCAGTAAGGAAATGAAGCAGCCTTCTTACCTGTTTGGCACCATACATCTTATATGCCATGATGATTATGTATGGACACCTGCTATGAAAAGGAGCCTTGATGCCTGCAAAGAAGTGTGTTTCGAAATGGACCTTGATGAACCATCACTGATGATGGAAGTAGCAACAGGCATGATGGACAAAAACGGCAAAACACTAAAAGAATATTTTTCTGAAGCGGACTATGCCAAGCTTGAAAAATATGTGCACGACAGTCTGGGTATGGACCTGGAAGTATTCCAGCCGATGAAACCCATTGCCTTACTAACCTTGTTTTCTACCAAAGGCGCCAGTTGCGATACTCCGGAATCTTACGAAGCAAACATCATGCAGGAAGCTCAGAAAACCAATAAGAACATTACTGGCCTTGAAAGCGTAAGCGAGCAACTGGACCTATTTGACAACCTACCTGTAGATAGTGTTATAAAAGACATAATGGAGGCTGTGAATGGTATTGAGGAAGAGCCGCATAGTTTTGAAGCCTTGATAAAAGCTTATAAAAAGCAAGACCTGCCTGCACTGCACAAGTTGATACAGGAATCGGGCAAAAAGGATATCGACCTGAGTGGCTTCCTTGATATGCGCAATGAAAAATGGGTGCCCCGCATGATAGAAAAAATGGATAATAACGCCGTTTTCTTTGCTGTTGGTGCCGGTCATCTACCCGGCGAAATGGGCATCATCAGCCTGCTGCGCAAGGCCGGCTATACTGTAACACCAGTAAAAAAATAAGGCCGGATGACCGGCCTGCTTATTTCATTTGCTTCTTTTAGAATTGCTCCAGTACCATAGCTATCGAGTTGTTAGTTAGCGGCTTGTTCAGAAACTGTTTTACCGAAGCATACCCCCTTACACGTGCTATATCATTTTCATTAATAGAGGATGAAAGCATATAGATAGAAATAGCCTCCCTCGTTTCATCCGGTAGTGTTTCAAAAGATTCTACAAACTCAAAGCCATTCATCACCGGCATCTGTATATCCACAAATATGATGGTTTTGCCATGCGGCAAAGGCAGGTTTTTAACATGTTCCAACGCGTCTGTAGCCTGCTGAAAAGTATTGATCTTTTCAGCCCTGCCTGAATTCTGAATTATCTTCTCAGCAATAAAACAATCGAGCTTGCTATCATCAACTACTATAAAATTCAATTTTTCCTGAGACATTTGTGTTACTTACTTGGTATTGTTACTACAAAAGTTGTTCCTTCATTTTGTTTTGATGAGACGTCTATTTTGCCTCCTAATTTCCCCAATGCATCCTTTACATTATACAAGCCAAAGCCGGAACCCACTTCTTCGCTAGTAGCTCTGTAAAACATATTGAATATCTGGTTGATGCTGTTTTCCGGTATCCCAATACCATTATCAGATACGGTAATTACAGCCATTCCTTTACTTACCTCCACTTTCAATTCTACCAGCCTGTCCGTATTGCCTTTACGCTGATATTTAAAAGCATTGGACAGCAGGTTGTTCAATATTATTTTCAATGAAACATCATCAGACCTGAATGTTTCCTGCTGATCCACCGTTTTCACGAACCGAACATTACTCATTTTACTGCTGACCTCGTAAATATCGGACAAATCTTTTACAGTGTCTTCAAAGTTTATTTCAGCTATGGCCACTTCACCCCTGCGAATACTGTAGTAGTCATGCAGGTTCTGAATATAGTTATCCAATTTCTGCATGGCATTTTCCATCATATCCAGCATGGCCCTGGTTTCATTGATATCGTCGGTATTCTTTGCCAGGTCTATAATGCCTAGCACACTTAGAATAGGCCCGCGCATATCGTGCGTAGCACTATATGCAAACTTATCCAGCTCGTTATAAGCTTTTTGCAATTCATCATTCTTCACCGCCAGCATGGCTGTGGTAATGTAGAATTTGTATGCCTGCTCTATAGAAGATTTTATATCCTCTTCCAGCCATGGCTTTTTGATATAGCGGTAAACATGGCCCCGGTTGATGGCATTGATTACAGACTCGATATCGGCATAACCGGTTATCAATATCCTTACAGGGTTGGGGAATTCTTTTCTTATCTCTTCAAAAAATTCAACACCGGTTTTATCCGGCATCTTCTGGTCACTAAGTATTACGCTGATATCGGGGTGTTGACGCAGCTGTACTACTGCCTCATCCGTATTATTAGCTACGTACACTGTATAGTCAAAGCGAAAAGATGCTTTGAAACTGATGAGGTTATTAGGCTCATCATCTATATACAGTACTTTTATCTTATCCTTCTGTTCCAACATCTTATATTATTACTGGTGAACGATGGGTATTTCAATCAGGAATTCAGTGCCTTCCCCCAACACTGAATTTACCGTGATTGTTCCATTATGTTTCACGATGGTATTATAAGCAATAGAGAGGCCTAAGCCGGTACCTTCACCTACATCTTTAGTGGTAAAGAATGGCTCAAACAGTTTTTTCTTAGTATCCTCATTCATACCGGTGCCATTATCCTTAATACTAATATACACCTTATCCTCTTTCCTGTAGGTGCCTATTGTCAGTTCACCGGTTTTCTCATTGCCGTGCCTTGACTTTACGGCGTGCAGGGCATTCGATATCATATTCAGGAATACCTGGTTCAGTTTACCGGGATAGCATTCTACCAATGGCAAGTCGCCGTAATTCTTGGTTATCCGCACATTGTCTATCTGGTTATTCACAATAACCATGGTAGATTCCAGACCTTCGTTTATATCTGCCTTCTTCAGGTCATCTTCATCAAGGCGCGAAAAAATACGCAGCCCTTTCACAATTTCTGCCGTGCGACTGGAACCTTCATGGATACCGTTAAGTAAATATTGTATCTCCGTTTTCAGATAATCGAAATCATATTCTTCTTTCAGGCTGTCTATCTTCTGCCTTTTACCATCTGCCGGTTCGTCCAGCAAAGATATTTCCTCTACCTGGTTCAGCATGGTGATGAGCATATCCACATCGCGCTTCAATGGTTTTACATTCGAGGTCACAAAGTTTATCGGGTTATTGATCTCATGCGCTATACCGGCAGTTAACTGGCCAAGTGACGCCATCTTTTCAGATTCCACCAGTTGCATCTCTGCATCCTTCAGGTCTTTCAATGCTTTATTCAGGCCATCGTTAG
>CAMLKS010000033.1 GCA_946480675.1 uncultured Bacteroidota bacterium | reverse complement strand
CTTTTTAGGTACAACATTCCTCTTTGTTGATAAAATTTTGCCCAATAGCAACGGTCTGCACTTTACTGTCCTGTGCAATACATGTTGGCTTCAAAGTGGTCTAAAAATGTCCTTTCCCCTCTTTTTAAGGAAAAATAATGCAAAGAATTAAAAAACATAAAAGTTTGTAACAGGATAAAGGCACCCAATGGGTGCCTTTATTTTTATCGTTAGCTCAGCAGGTAAGCAATATCTTCTTTGGTAAGCCGCTTCAGGAAGGCATTATCATCCGATACCAGTTCATTGGCCAGTGCGCGTTTGCGTTCTTGTAATGTCAGCATTTTTTCTTCTATAGTATCCTTGCATATCAGCCTGTAGGCAAATATATTTTTGGTTTGCCCTATACGGTGCGTACGGTCTATGGCTTGCTGTTCTACAGCAGGGTTCCACCATGGGTCTACTATATATACATAGTCGGCAGCCGTAAGGTTAAGACCGATACCACCCGCTTTCAACGATATCAGGAATACCCTGCATTCTTCATTATTCTGAAACTCCTGTATAGCTTGCTCGCGTTGCGTGGTAGATGAGCTACCGTCAAAATAAACATATGGTATACCCTTCGCTTCCAGTTCCTTGCGTATCAACGCCAGCATACCCAGGAACTGTGAGAATATCAGCGCTTTGTGGTTGCCCACATTTTCATTTATCTCGCGCGTCAGTTCATCCAGCTTTATGCTATAGTTATGGTACCTTTCTTCTTCGTTCAGTATCGCCGGCGAATCGCATATCTGGCGCAGCTTGGTAAGTCCCTGCAATATATGCATCGTACTGCGCTCTACACCGCGCTCTTCTATCATCCCCATTATCTGCTCGCGATACATATTGCGATAGGCATCGTATATTTTACGCTGCTCTGCACCCATTTCGCAGTGCAGTATCATTTCTGTTTTTTCCGGCAGGTCTTTGGCCACCTGCTCTTTGGTACGGCGCAGCAGGAAGGGATAGGTGAGCTTTCGCAATTGTTGCTTCACTTCATCTTCCTGGAATTTATCTATCGGCGTAGCAAATTCATTCATGAAAAATTCCCTGCTGCCCAGCATGCCGGGGTTCAGGAAGTTCATCTGTGCAAACAGGTCGAAGGTATTATTCTGCAATGGCGTACCGCTCAGTGCCAGCCTGTTCTTAGCCGTCAGCAGCAGCGATGCCTTTGCTACCTGGCTCTGCGGGTTCTTTATCGACTGAGATTCATCCAGCACCACATAGTCAAAGTCTATATCCTTGAACACTTTTATATCGCTGCGCATCGTACCGTAAGTAGTAATGATAATATCATACGGTTCAAATGCACGCTCGCTGGCCATACGCTTAGGGCCATGGTGTATAAAATGGGTAAGATCCGGTGTAAACTTCCGTATTTCATTTTCCCAGTTATACATCAGCGTGGTAGGGCATACCACCAGGAATTTTGCATCCGGGTTCTCATTCTTGCAATGCTGAAAGAATGCCAGCGTCTGCACCGTTTTACCAAGACCCATATCATCGGCCAATATACCGCCCCAGCCTGCTTCCCGTAGGAAGAGTAACCACTGAAACCCTGCCAGTTGGTAAGGCCTTAGCTCCGCTTTCAGTTCCTTTGGCGGACTGACATTACTATAGTCGTTGTCCAAAATACCTGTCAGGCGCTCTTTCTTTTCTTCCAGTTCTCTTTGCAGCTCCTCTTCATCTACTTCTGCCAGCAGTTCATCCAATACGCTGAAGTGATATTTCTTCAGGCGGATGCTATTGCCTTTGGTATCGCCCATCTTTATCAGCAGGGCATATTTCTTCAGCCATTCTTCAGGCAGCAGGCCTATAGAGCCATCGCCCAGCTTTACAAAGTTTTGCTTTTGCGCCAATGCACGCTTCACATCTACCAACGATACTGTCTGGTCTCCAAACACTACTTCTACAGTAGCGTCAAACCAGTCTATACCACTGCTTATATGCACCCTGGTGTCGGGCTTGTAGGTGCTGATACGCAGGCTTTTCAGGTTTTCAAAACCATACAGCGTCACGTTCCATTCCTTCATCACTTCCGAAAAACGGAAGAACCAGTTATTGGCTATTACCGATGTGCCCAGCATGTAAAAGAAATGGTCTTTTACATTGTGCTGTATGTCGCTGTGCAGGTTGCGCACCATATTGATGTACTCCTGCTCGGCAGTTTCATTGCGCTTCACCACTTTCACTACACCATCGTGTGGCTCTATCACATCACCAAAGAAGCCCCATTTTATCTCTATACCGTTGTAGGCAAATGCAGGTTGTAGCACAAGCATCTGCTCACGCTCCTGCATATACAGCCTATATTCCGGCACCGATTTATCTACATGCTCTACCAGCTCATCACCAAATATCACGTGCATCAACTGGCTCCACGCCATCAGTTTATCCTGCAGAAAGCTGTTCCATTCGGTTGCATCTATCTCCAGTTCACCGTCTGGCAATAAATGCTCTATCACGCGCACTTGTCCTATATTGGCTATGGCATGTACCGTAAAGTCATACATCAGTAGTCCCGCATTCAGCTGCACTACTTCTTTATATGGCACATACTTATCGTCTATTATCCACGATAGCGCTATTACATATTTATCACCTTTCTTATCTACACTCAATTGCGGCTGCACCTTTGCCGGTGAAAAGGCTACCGGCTCCAGTTCTTTAGAACTTAGTTTTTTTGCAGCCGGCTTTATAAAACACAATGCATGATGCTTATAACGCTCCAGCAGCTTTTGGTATTTGGGTAGCAGGTATTCCCATATCTGCTCACCTACCTCATCCGGATGCGCTTTCAGCATGCTATCATAGTCATCAAGAAAATCGCCAAAGGGCAGATTTTTCTTGAGGTATTTCAATGTTTCTTCGGTAGTGAACTTGCGTATCACCGGCAGCAGTTCGCGCTCATCTTCTTTAAACTGCATAGGGTTCACATACTGCATCAGGTCCAGCCGCTCTATACCGTTTATAAATTTGCGGCCGTCTTCATCTGTTTCCCCCGCCACCAACGAAAAGGTCACGTTAGGATAATGCTCTGCATTGGTGTCTATTACAATGCCTATGCGCTTAGGATCCTGTTGCGGCACATGTGTTACCTGTGTTGCTGCCTGTTCCCTTTTCATATTACTGCCTTGTCCGGCATAGCTGGGCATACCGGCAGGCTGGGTCACTTTCTTTATCGTGGTATCCAGCACCCGCAGAAATGGCTTGCCATTCTGATACACAAATTCAAACTTGCCGGTAAGGTCATCATTTAGGCTATAGCCATACAATGCCAACAGTTTATTTTTCTGCTCATCCCAGTCGCGCACGCTCAGGAAGTATTGCGGCCCGTATGCATTCAGCACTTGTATAAAAACGGTGGCTTTATGCACGCATAGCGGGTATTGCTTTTCATCGCACCCGCACGATGTATCGAAGTAGCGCTCCTCATTTTGCTGCAGCACTACTTTATAGGTCATTTCATCTTCAGGCACTTCTGCCTCTATCCGGTCATTTTTCTTACCTGTATTGATGATAGCTTTCTTGAAAGATGCCCACTGCGTGGCTTTATCTATTATTTCAGGCGATGCAAAGATGCGCAGCATCTGCATATTCACCTGGCGCATGCGCACTACGGAGTGTTTTTGATCATAGACGATATCTGCATTCTCAAAAAAACCGCTCTGTAGTATGTCATTCAGTTGAAACAGTGCTGCCACTTCGTGCCGGCATATATCGCCCATATTATAGGGGCACTGGCAACGGATGGAAAGATTTTTGGGGTCCAGGTATTTATTTACCGTTACAGTATAATAATTCTGGTACACATCATTACGCACCCGGAAACGCACCTGCTCCAGCAGGTGGTCTACATCCAGCATTTGCACGCCGGCAGAATAGAAGATTTTCTTACCCCTGCGGATAACTTCTTCTGTTCCATGGTTATAAACATGTCTTAATAACGGTGGTAATGACATTTTCCCTTGGGTCAGTTCAAATTTGGCAATCTGCAAAGGTATCGAAAAAAGGCGCTACAATGAGCGCCTTTTGCAATTAATTTCATGTTAATATGCTATTGTCTAAACAAACATGCTCGTTATCAGGTAAACGAGACCCGCTATCAGGGCACTTACCGGTATGGTAAGTATCCATGCCCACAGCAGGTTTAAAGTTACCCCCCAGCGCACGGCCGACAGGCGTTTAGTAGCACCCACACCTATGATGGAACCTGTAATAGTGTGCGTGGTAGATACCGGAATACCCATCTGTTCGGTCATGAACAGGGTAATGGCACCGGCACTTTCCGCACTCACACCTTCCAGCGGGGTTACTTTGGTTATACGCGACCCCATGGTTTTAACGATCTTCCAGCCACCGCTCAGTGTACCGGCTGCTATAGCTGTATAACAGGCCAATGGTACCCAACCCAAGTCTTTCAGGGCCATACTTATATCGCCATATTTCTGGTCGTTATATGCTACAAATGCCGCAGCTATGATACCCATTACTTTCTGTGCATCGTTACCGCCATGACCCAGGCTAAATGCTGCCGATGATACCAGCTGCAGGCGTTTGAACATATTGGCCTTGCGGAATGCACTGGGCTCACGCAGCACATCTACATAGATGTAGCACAGTATAAATATCAGCGCCACAGCTGCAATGCCATACATAAATATAGAATTGTCGGCCTTCTTGAGCGATTTCACTACATCCTTACGCACATCTATCTTTTCCAGCTTTTCCAGCAATAACGCTTTCTGCGCCGCATCCATTTGCATAATGACGGCTACACTATCCACCAGTTGTTCATTGGGTACGCTGTTATATTGTGCAGTCAAATGCTTCACACCGTTTACGGCCTTATTAAGGCTATCTGCAAAGGGTTTCAGGGTAGCATCTTTTTTAGCTTGCCTTGTAATGCTATCCAGGTTGTACACTTCTTTTACAGCATCTTGCCCTTTATAACCTTCCAATGGCTTGAACAGGCCTTTTGCCTCCATCCTATCGGCTATACCTGCTGCATGTATCTTATCATATGCCGGCAGAAATACTTTTGCTTCCTTCACATAACCATTGGCTTTATCTACCTGTGGTTGTTTCGAGGGGTCTTTCCGGGCTTCTTTTTCATATTTATCTACACGGTACAGTTTAGCCAGGTTCTCTTTCAGCTTCACTTGTTCAAACTGGTTGAAGAGTACCCAGGTACCGGCTACCGACAAGATGATGATGACGATACGCAGCCACACATTGCGCATAATGGTCACCAGGGTAATGAACATCGAAATGAGCATACCTATGAGTGGTGCCAGGAATATGAACAGTAATGTCTTGCTTATTTTTTCCAACTCCACTATAGATGTCAGGCCCATCATCCCTTTCGTTTGAAAAGCGTGCGTAATGGCCGCACCGGCAAAACCGCCTATCAGCGTGTGCGATGACGAGGATGGGATACCGTACCACCACGTCAGCAGGTTCCAGGCAATGGCGGCTATCAGTCCGGCAAATATTACCGGCAGGGTAATGTATTCAGGATATACCGTTTTACCGATGGTATTGGCTACTGCGTGATCCTGGAAGATGAAATAGGCCACAAAGTTGAACGTAGCTGCCCATATTACCGCCTGGAAAGGGGTTAGTACTTTGGTAGATACGATGGTGGCAATCGAGTTGGCGGCATCATGAAAACCGTTGATATAATCAAACAGCAGCGCCAGTATGATGATTACTACTAAGAACGTAAACATATATGCGTTTGGAGAAGTGGGGTGCTATTAAACGTACTTGATGATGATAGATTCTATCACGTTGGCTGCGTCTTCACACTTGTCAGTCACTACTTCAAGCATTTGGTACAGGTCTTTCTTTTTGATGATTTCTATGGGGTTGGTGTTGGATGAGAACAATTGCATCATGCCTCTATCCAACATATCATCGCCCTCATTCTCCAGGCTGTTTATCAGTACGCAGGCTTCTGTTAGCGAGCGCAGGTCTTTCATATCGCGCAGGCCATATACGGCTTTGTTTAGTGCAGTGATGGATTTTTTGATGATCTCTGCAAAACCGCGCGTAGTATCATCTACATCATCGATGTAGTAGTTCATCATACGCTTGGCAGAGCCCCACATAAAGTCGGCAATATCATCCAGCGATGTAGCCAGGTAGTGAATATCCTCGCGGTCGAACGGGGTAATGAAATTGCGGCCCAGTTCTATAAAGATACGGTGTGTTACTTCGTCGTTTTTGTGCTCCCAGTCTTCCAGTTGTTTCAGCAACACCGCACGTGCACTCGGGTCTTGTTCTGTTACTGCCTTACCAAACACTTCACTCATTTGTGTCAGGTTCGAACTTACTTCTTCAAACAGACCATAGAATACCCTGTCTTTAGGCAGGAATATCTTCATTATCGAGGCAAAACTCATAATCCAGTATTTGTTTTAATTGAATTTACGGCGGCAAAAGTACCTTGCCTATGCGGGGGAAAAAAGCCGTAACATAAAGTTAATATTAAATTAATATTGAGAAAATTATTTAATATCTATTGCACAACATTGTGTTCACAATGTTTTTGTAATACTGGCAAATAACTGACTTTTAACGAGTGAAGGTATATCTACAACCGTACCCTCGGATCCAGCCAGCCATACAGCATATCAGTCAGCAGGTTTACGATGATGAAAATAAAGGCGGTAAGCAGTACAGAACCCATCACCAGCGGAAAGTCAAATTTATCCAGTGCATCTACCGTTAGCTTGCCTATCCCCTTCCATCCAAAGATGTATTCCACAAAGAAGGAACC
This sequence comes from uncultured Bacteroidota bacterium, assembly GCA_946480675.1. The sequence continues at coordinate 5,751 of CAMLKS010000033.1, read as the reverse complement.
GGCCAGCAGCTCTGCCAGCCAACCCGATATAGCAGTCACCACCGGGTTCAGCGCATTGGGGAGGGCATGACGGAAAACCACCCGCCCGGTAGACAGCCCTTTGGCATAGGCGGTACGTATATAGTCCTGCGACAGTACATCCAGCAAAGCGCTCCTTGTCAATTGTGTAATAATAGCCAGCGGACGGATACCCAATGCCAGTGCCGGCAGCAGTAGGTTCTTTAATACAATATGCCTGCCGGTAAATGGGTCGTATTCCCACAGGCTGCCCGTCATGTTCAGCCCGGTATAGCTATGCAACAGGTAGCCAAAGAAATAGGCTATCACCAGCCCCGCAAAGAACGATGGCATAGATACCCCCGCCACACTGGCAGCTATAGCACCCGTATCCATCCAGGTATTTTTCTTCAGCGCAGCCAGTACCCCCAATAGTATGCCGCCTACAGTTGCTATAGCAATGGCAGCCAACGCTAATATGATTGTACCAGGCAATGCCTCGGTCAGCACCAGGCTTACTTCCCGCTTGGTGCGGTAAGAGCGGCCCAGGTAGGGCCATTTCAGCGCCAATGTATTATCACCTAAGGGCAGCAGGCGCACATAGTCATACTTAGCCTGTGCCGCTGCATCCTTCTTATATATACTGATGGGCGATATATCGTTCAGGTAAAGAAAATACCTGGTAAGCATAGGCTTATCCAGGTTCATTTCTTTTCGTGCATTTTCTATCGTAGCAAGGTCGCTACGCTGTCCCATCAACAAGCGTGCAGGGTCGCCCGGCAATACATTGAACAGGAAAAATACTACGGTAACTACGCCCAGCAATACCAGCAGGCTATACCGTAAGCGCCGTGCCACAAATCGCAACACTAATCCGCTTTAGATTTTGAGCCTGTACCTACAGCTGTCGGGTAATCCCTATAGCTCCACTTGCCACGTATCACGCCCTGTTCCAGCAGCATCAGGCCGGGGTTAGAACGCAATGCTGTTTTGCTCACCGTGCCGTCAAATACCATCAAGATGGCTTTATCCAACCCGTTCGCCTTGCGGAATGCTTCTGCTTCTTCTTTGGTCGCCGAGCATAGTATATAGAATGGTACATTTTGTTTCTCGGCATTTTCTATCAGAGCACGCAGTTTATCCATATTATCGGTGCGTGCTTTTTTCGGGTCTTTTACAAATAGCAGGTAAGTGAAGCCCGGTGTATTCAGTATTTGGTCGGTCATTTCATTACCGTCGTAGTCGGCAATGATGAAGTCTTTTATCTTAGGCTCTGCATTCCCTTTTTTCACCAGTTTGTCCTTACGGTCTACAAATACCCAGGTCGTATCCTGCCATGGATAGTTCTCGGTAGTAAACTCTTTCTTCACCCCGTCTTTCTCATATATCATCACGCTCTCATATACGTCAGGCGTAGCACCCGGCGGTATCTGGCGGTCTTTTATCAGGTTCGCACCTACTTTATAGGGCAGGCAGTCGTGAAAAGGCAGGTGTTCCAGCGCCCACCATTGCATGCCAAAGGCAAAGAAAGCAGTCAGTATCATGAACGATGTACCAATATTTTTATTAAATACCGGCTGAATACGTTTGCGGTAGATGAACAATATAATACCCAGCACCAGTAAGGCCACATCCTTCCAGAAGGTTTCTTCATTGGTTATTTTAATACAATCACCAAAGCAACCACACTCTTTTATTTTACCACTGAATAATACATAAGCTGTAAGGAAAGTAAAGAACGTAATCAGCAATAACAGCAATACGGAAAAAACACGCTGTGCATATCCCAGTAGTACTGCCACACCGGCTATTATTTCGAAGGCTATCATGGTAATCGAAAGGGCCAGTGAAAACGGCATCATCCAGTACATATGCCATACTTCAAAAAACTCATCCATTTTGTAGCTCAACCCCAGTGGGTCGTTCGCCTTTACCAGTCCCGAGAATATAAATAATACACCTACTATTATCCTGATAAGCCAGAGTACGTATTTCATAAGTAAGCCCCTCCCAACCTCCCCCAAGGGGAGGTGATGTTTTTTATAGTTATTTAATGACCTTCAAATATATTAATCCGTTTGAAAAATATTGTTAATACCGAGAATAGCTTTCCTTACCAAAGAGATAAGAAAATTCCAAGTCCCCTCCTTGGGAGGGGATTTAGGGGAGGCTCTTTATTTTGATGAGGGCAAATATGCCATAGTTCACGATATCATGAAAATTAGCATCTACCCCTTCCGATACGATGGTTTGGCCTTCGTTGGCCAGTATCTGTTTTATGCGCAGCAGCTTTACCAGTATCAGGTCTACAAACGATTGCTGCGATAGTTCGCGCCAGGCTTCGCCGTAGTCATGGTTTTTTTGCAGCATCAGGTCTTCTATCTCTTTTGCCTTCACCTCATACCATTGGCGGGCTTCCGCCTCGCTCAGGTCTATAGGGGCATTAGCAGGCATACCGTTTTGTATCACGGCTATGATACCATAGTTCACTATGCCTACAAATTCACTTTCTATGCTATCGCCTATCTTTTGCTCGCCGGTTTCCTGTATCTGGCGTATGCGCCATGCTTTTATATATATCTGGTCAACAATAGATATGGGCCTCAATACCCGCCACGATGTGCCATAGTCTTTGGCCTTTTTCACGTACAGGTCTTTGCAGGCCGATACGATGCCGCGGTATTGTTCCAGTGTATTGATCATTGTGTTGGTGCTTACGCTATCCTGCATTTTCTTTGTACTAACTATGAGTTTCAAAAATACAGTTTTACCCGTACAAACCACCCTCAAAAGTAAAGGCCGCCTGCTCGATATATCACAGCCTGTTGTAATGGGTATTCTGAATGCTACGCCCGATAGTTTTTACAACAAAGGCCGCGATAGCGATATAGATAGCCTGCTGCACAAAGCCGAGCAGATGCTGAATGATGGCGCTGCCATACTGGATATAGGCGGTACTACCACCAAGCCCGGTGCGCTGCTGATAAGTGCAGAGGAAGAACTGCAGCGTGTAATACCCGTGATAGAAGCCATCATAAAACGTTTTCCCGATACGTGGCTATCGGCAGATACGTATAATGCTGCCGTGGCTAAAGAAGCAGTAGCCGCAGGTGTATCTATTATAAATGATGTGAGTAGCGGCAGCATAGATAAGGATATGCTGGCAACAGTGGCTTCATTGCAAGTGCCCTATATAGCTATGCACATGCAGGGCACACCTGAAACCATGCAACAAAACCCGCAGTACGACAACGTAGCGCTGGACATCCTTCACTACCTGCGCGATGTATGTGCCGACTGCCACTCCGCCGGCATTACCGATATCATTATAGACCCCGGCTTTGGCTTCGGCAAAACTCTGGAACATAACTACGAATTGCTACGCCATATGCACACGCTGCGCATGTTGGGTAAACCCATACTGGTAGGCATTTCCCGCAAGGGCATGATATGGAAAGCGCTAAACACTACTCCCGAAGCAGCACTGAATGGCACCACCGCCCTGCATGTAATAGCCTTGCAGCAGGGCGTTAACATACTAAGAGTACATGATGTGAAGGAGGCGAAAGAGGTAATAAGCTTGATGAGCATGATGACATCATAGTAACTACTTTAGATGGTCGCCTATCATGGGGTGCCTTTTGAATCCTTTCTGCCTATCAAATAAATACCTTAATGTTTGCAGCTTACGGCTTCTATAAGTACCCAGGCTTTCGGCTATGTTTATCATCTTGGGATTAAAGTCACCTATCCATTGCATCTCGTAGTCTTCATACTTACCTTCGGGCTGTATCACTTTAGCACCGGCCATTATCATATAGCCATCTACTCCTTTACCCTGAAATTCGGGTATGATACCAAATACCAATCCTACAAAACGATTGCACTTACCAAAGCTTTTCAGCCACAGGAATTTCAGCTTTTGCCACAGGCCAAACTTGCCATTCATATGCTTGAAATACTGGTTCAGGTCGGGTAGGTTTATCCAGAAGGCTATCGGTTCATCTTTATAGTACACATACCACATTAGGTCCTCATCTATTACAGACTTCATCTGGGCAAACATTTTTGCCACTATCCTTTCTTCCAGTTGCTTTCCCCCACCATGGCCCGCCCATGCTTTATTGTAGATGTAGGCAAAGTCCTTTATATATTTATCCAGGTTGCTTTTACGTATATGCTGATAGCTATAGTTAGGGTCTTGTGATAGCTCTTCGTAGCGGTGGTAAAACTTATCCTGCAGGCGGTCTTTCACTTTCATGGCAAAGCATACCTGCTCAAAGTAAACCTGGAAACCATAGTTGTCAAACAGTTCTTTATAATAAGGCGGATTGTAATTCATACAATACAGCGGCTCCTGGAAACCTTCTACCAACAATCCCCACCAGCGTTCGCGCTCGCCAAAGTTGATGGGGCCATCCATCGCTTCCATACCTCGTTGCTGCAGCCATTGCTTGCAATGGTCGAACATAAAATTGGCAGCCTGCTGATCGTTGATGCATTCAAAGAAACCTATACCACCCGTAGGCTGTTCCTGCTTATACTGCTTGTTTACAAATGCCGCTATACGGCCTATTACGTTGCCTTGTTCATCTTTCAGCAACCAACGTGTGCATTCGCCTCCTTTCTTGAATAGCTTATTCTGTTCTACGTCGAAAACCTGTTCTATGTCTTTATCCAACGGGCGTATCCAGTTGGCATTACCTCTGTTTATGCTAACGGGCAATTCTAAAAACAGCTTCTTATCCGCGTCTGTCTTTACTTCGTGCATGCGCATGGGCGCGAAATTATGAATTTGCTGCAATCGCAGTGCAGGTTCAGCTATTGGCAATATCAATTCAGGCATACATCAACAGATACAAAAACTTTGCCATGCAATATTGATTTTTAACAACATAATTATAAGCAGCAACGCCTATCTATATAGTTTTTCCTTAGTTTGCAAGACTGATGCAAATCCTATTGTGGACCATATCCTTCGTCCTTGCGGCAGCAGCCGGCTACGGGGTATACCGTGCCGATGTTAAGCGAGGTACCCCACACCCATGGCTTACCGCTACACTGCGGGGCATTGTAATGCTGCTGGCATTACTTTTAATATTGGCCCCTGCCATTACTATTACTAAGAACGAAACTCAGAAACCGGTCATCCTTTTCCTGCAGGATAATTCGGCATCTATAGCTACGGCATTAGGGAAAGATAGCACCAATTATAATAAAGCCACGCAACAACTGACCGACAAGCTGGGTGATAAGTACAAAGTAGTGACCTGGGGTTTCGGTACCGATGTGCAGACCGATAGCGCCTTTCGCCACACACAGCAAAGCACCGATATAGCCAATGCCTTATCGAAAGCGCAGGAGTACTACGGTGCACAAAACCTGGGCGCCGTGATACTGGCCAGCGATGGCCGCTACAACCAGGGCAGCAACCCGCTGTATCAGCAGCTTAGTTTACAAAGCCCGCTATATACGGTAGGCATTGGCGATAGTGCGCAGCAGAAAGACCTGCGTATAACACAGGTATATAGCAACAAAACAGCTACGCTCAACAGCCAGTTCGAAATACGTGCCGATGTTCTGGCCACGCTTTGCAATGGCTATAATAACAACCTGCAGTTGCTGGAAGGTGGTAATGTTATAGGTACTTCTAACATCGCCGTGAACAGTGACAGGTACGACCGATCCATATCATTCAGTGTAAAGGCCGATAAGGCGGGCTTACATCACTACACTATTCTGGCAGCTGTTGCC
>CAMLKS010000032.1 GCA_946480675.1 uncultured Bacteroidota bacterium | reverse complement strand
CTGTTACGTGCTGAGAGTGGTTGAAATAAACGTGATCAGGCAGGTTGTGGATTTTCACCCATTGTACAGGCGTAGCTTTAATATTGCCTTTTTCGTCACGGATGTATGCTTTTTTAGCAGGGTCCCAACCGGCATATTTGTACAGTTTCTGTATTTCTGCAGTACCGTCTACTTCTTTACCTTCAGCAGTTACCAGCGGATGGTCTTCAGCACCCGTGTATTCGCTGATCTGCTTGTGGCAGTTCATACACACGTTGGTAGAAGGTATCATAGCGTGCTTGCTCTTTTCAGCACCGGCGTGGCAATACAAACAGTTTACCTGGTTGATACCCGCGTGCACTTTGTGAGAGTAGAAGATAGGTTGCTCAGGCATATAGTTTTGCTGGCGGCCCATTTCAACAGCACCATTTGTTATCCAGTAACCGGCCAGTATAAATACCAGTATCACGGTCATTGCGATAACTACTTTATTACGGTAGAAAGGAATTTCTTTTTCGTTAGGAACACCATCTTTGTCATTTGCCACACGGCGCAGGCCGCTATTTACACGCCACAGGATGAAAGCCAGTGCTACCAGGATGAGGGTAACCATGCTGTATATCCATTTGCTGCCGCTTGTATCTTTTGTAGCAGAAGTAGCCGCTGCTGCACCACCATCATCTGTTTTAGGAGGCTCAACAGAGTTTGTGTAAGCTATGATGGCATCGATCTCCTCATCAGACAGGTTAGGGAACGCTGTCATAGCTGTTTTATTCCATTTGGCATACAAGTCATTTGCATACTTGTCGCCGCTGGCAATAACAGCTGCAGAGTTCTTAATCCATTTGTGCAACCACTCTTTGCTGGGCACACGTGCATCCACACCTTTCAGTGCAGGACCCGTTGCATCTTTCAGCGGGTTGTGACATGCGGCACAGTTCGACTGGAATAACGCCTTACCATCAGGTGCGGCGCTTGCAGAATAATTGAATGCAAACAGAGTGATTACTAAAGCAAAAATGCTGTTAGCAAAACTCCGGAACATCGGCTTAATAGATTCTGACACAGAAATAATTTTGAAAATTAACGTTCCTTTTAGACAAAGCGTGGGCAAAACTACAACACAAAACCGAAAGTTTATACACATTTGTTAAAAAATGTTTTTCAATACTGGCGCGGGTTTCAGCCGATATTTTAATTGTGACAATGCGTCTTTGTCATTTTTTTGTCAGCCAAAAATTATCGGTTTATTTAATGCTTTTTTCAAACTTTAGTAACAAAAGTGGTAATTTTTTAAAATCACAGCCTTTAAATGCTGCCGGTCCTGCCACCATCCACCGGTATACTGGTGCCATTTACATACCCTGCAGCCGGCGAAGCCAGGAATGCTATCATAGCAGCTATTTCTTCCGGCAGGCCAAAACGTTTTGCAGGTATTTCTTCCAGCATCTCATGTTCCACTTCGTCAAGACTGGCGCCTGTTTTACTTACTTTATTATTAATGATTGCCTCCAGCCTGCCTGTTGCCGTAGCACCGGGCAATACATTATTGACTGTGATACCGAAAGGTGCCAATTCATTGGCCATCGTTTTAGCCCAGCTGGCTACTGCCCCACGTATGGTATTGGATACACCAAGGCCTTTCAGCGGTATTTTAACCGAGGTAGATATTACATTCACAATACGCCCGAAACCGGCGGCTTTCATACCGGGTATTACCAGCCTGGCAAGGATGTGATTGCAGATAAGATGCTGCTGGAAGGCATTGATAAATTGTTCTGGTTCAGCATCTGCTATTGGCCCGGCGGCAGGCCCGCCACTATTGTTAACGAGTATGTGTATCGGCTGGTCTTTTACAAATGCGCTTACCACATCGCTTACCTGCTGTGGCTGGCTGAAATCGGCCACCAGGTAGCTGTGTTGCTGGCCTTGCCCTGCATCCAGCTTTGAAACTGCCTGTTTTAGGGCTGCTTCGTTACGGGCTATGAGTACACAATTGGCCCCTAAGGAAGCAATTGCCTGTGCAGATGCAAAGCCTATACCTTGCGTGCTGCCTGCTATCAATGCTGTTTTACCACCAAGATTCAATGAAAGCATGTAAATAAGTTTAGTGCCGGCGAAGATACTAACTATACCGTGTTGATATAGACAATACTATTGCCGCACTACAGCAAACCTGAGTGAATGATACTTACCATCAATAAGTACGCGCAATGTATATGTGCCGCTGGCCAACCCATTACCCAGTTTCACTTCCTTATACAGCTTTTTATTTTCGGTCTTTACCATATCGCTGTATACCAGCTGCCCGGCGGCATTAGTAATGCGCATGGGCACGTATTGCTCTGCATGGAACATGCCTTTTATAGTAAAGTTGCCATTATTCGGATTGGGGTATAACAACAGGTAGCCGGTATCTGCTATTTCATCTACCATTACCAAAACCATGGCAGATGAAGCGCAGCTACCTAAAACACCGGTTACCATATAAGTACCGGCATGCTGTTTAGTCACATTCTCAATACTGGGGTTGAATACATTGGATGCAAAACCATTAGGCCCCGTCCATGAATAGGCTACGCCAGGTTCCGGTTCTGCGAGTGTTAGCTGCAATGTATGCCCTATAGTCAACGGACTGTTGCTGGTGGCTTGCGGCGTATATGGTGTATGGTTTACAGCTACATAAAGTGTATCTGCTGCCATACAACCTTCTCTTTCTCCCATAAACACATACGCGCCCGCATCGTGTACAGACATGCCGCGTTTTTGCGTATTTATTTCATCGGTTCTAAATCCATTCGGGCCGGTCCAGCTATAAAACGTATTAGAATCGGGCAATGCATTCGCACCCGTTAAATAAAGCACCGCACCTTCGCACAACACTGTATCGCCATTCGCAGCAGGTGTGTACGGCCTCGACTTAACAATAACAGCAGCAGAATCCACAACCGTACAGCCATTAGCAGAAATGGCTAGCACATACTTACCCGATGCATCCAGCAGGGTAGGTGTTATTACCGTATCTTTAGCCGTCATAGCAAAGCCCGACGGCCCCACCCAACTATAAGTGGCGTTATGAGTTGTATCATTACTGCCAATACGTAGTGTATCGCCCACGCAAGGTGTATTGCTTGTTATCTGCGGGTCAGGCACAGGCTTTATACTTATATTGGCTGTATCTCTCGAATAGCAGCCATCCAGGTAGGTTATCAATTGGTACATACCGCTTGCCGCAGCATTTGGCACTACAGTAAGTGTGTTTGTCGTATCATAACTACCATCGGGCCGCAGCCATACATTGGTAGAGCCAGGCACAGCTACATCACTGGTCAATATCAGTGTTTCATTGCTGCATACGCTGGTATCTGTTATGGCAAGCCCTTTTATAGGATTAGCCCTCACTTCCAGTTTTGTGCTATCATAGGCTACACATCCGTAATCTTCTACACGCCCTACATACCACCCGCTGTCTGAAAATTTTACAGCAGGGAAATTATAAACACGTGTCGGATAATCCGGCAGCAGGCCCGGCCCGTTCCAAAACACATCCGTATAGTTCGACATATAGATGGTCATGGTTATCTGCCCTTTTTCCCCTTCGCATACTGGCCCGTTATTAGATGCCCCAATAACCGGCGGATTGCCTATCGAAAGCGTAAATGGTGAAAGCCTGGAGGTATATAACGGATCGCTCGCCACTATGCGCAAACGGTACCCTTCCCCCGATGGTATAGCAGGAACCACGCATTCAAACATCCCGGCTACTGTACTGTTAATAGTACTCAGCACCGTAGGGCTTCTGAAATCACCGTATTTATCCGATAGCTGCAGGGAAAAGACATTCGTATTTGAAAAGGTACCTGAAACGCTATACTTCACTCTTAAAGTATCTCCCCTACATAGCAGCGTATCGTTACAATCATCAATTTCCACTACTGTATCTTGAACGAAGTAAAAGTTGAAAAAACTACCATCAATGTCATTCGCATTCAGCACATCTATCTGCTTGATGCTATCTTCTATCACCACCTGTGTATTATTCCCTACTATGCCGGAGCCTGCCCTGAATGTCAGGTCCCCGTTGGTAATAAGTGTTCTGCCGTTATAACCACAGGATGAAAAGAAATTGCCGATATCTGCCGGTTGAATATTGTAATGGTTCCCGTTGATGTACAAACTGATACGTTCCCCCGTATCACTGGCGGTAAATTGTAGCTTCAGCATGCGTACGGCTTTTGAGAAAATAAAACTATAACCCGAGAACGTAGCCGTGGTTCCTGAGGTGCCCTGCCCTATCCAGTACGGCCCCGCATCGCAGTGACTGATGCCGGGGTATCCGCCGGGATTGTTTATGCCTTTCACCTCTACATCTGTATTACCTATTACCTGCGTGCCGCTAAGGTGCGTAACAGGATAAAAATTCTGTGCAAACAATAAATTGCCGGAAAAAAATAAAACAGCGAACAGTATGTAGTAGTATCTACTCAATAGAAACGGATTAGGGTAATGGAGCATGTAAATTAAAGCTTTTAACATTAAATGCAGATTAAAAGCAATGCGTCTTCATTTGTCTGTTTTTAAAGTCCTATATTTGCTATGCACACCCCGGCAATATTAGCCTCCTTCCTTTTCCGGCTAAAACTTGCCATGCAGCCTTCAACATTGCAATGTACTATTTACACGCGCACCTCTTGGTGCCTTAGTTTATCTTTTTAACTACAAGCTTTAAAATGGAATACAATACTACACGCAGCAAAATGCTGATGCCCGAATACGGACGCAATGTGCAACGTATGGTGGAATACCTGGTGACAATAGAAGACCGTGCCCGCCGCCTGCGAAACGCAGAAGCTATCATAGAACTGATGGGTACACTCAACCCGCATTTGAAAACCATTGAAGACTACAAACACAAACTTTGGGACCACCTGTACCAAATGACGGATTTTCAACTGGATGTGGATGCACCTTATCCTGCACCCAAACCGGAAGAAGTGTTTAAGAAACCTGAGGTATTACCTTATCCTCAATCCAGCATATCGCATAGGCACTTTGGCAAAAACCTGGAAGCGCTTATAGCCAAAGCACTACAAGAAACCGACCCTGAAAAAAAGCAGGGCTTTACGCAAACTATTGGCTACTACATGAAGCTATCATATACCAACTGGCACAAAGAGCCTGTGCACGATGATATGATACGTACCGAACTGGCAGCACTTACTAATGGTGAACTGCAGTACGAACCGGGGGGCTACAGGGTTTACTTCGATACCCGTACCAACTTCAAACAGCGGAACAACAACAACAATAACAGCCGCAACCGTGGCGGTGGTAGTGGCAACCGTGGCGGTGGCAGCAATTACGGCAATAATAACGGTGGTAATTATGGAAATAATTATGGCAAAAACCGTAAATTCAATAAGAACAAAAATAAATAATATTCACGTATGAGTGCTTTTGAAATACGGGGCGGTAATGCACTGAAAGGTATTATACAACCACAAGGCGCAAAGAATGAGGCATTGCAGGTACTATGTGCCGCTTTGCTTACCGACGAAGCTGTGACCTTTACCAATGTGCCCGATATACTCGATGTGAATATGCTGATAGAAGTACTGGGCGATATGGGCGTGCAGGTAACACGCAAAGACAGGAATACGGTTGTATTGCAGGCTACGGATATCAATACAGAATATTTTACCGATAAAAGCTTTAAAAACAAATCGGGCAGGCTGCGTGGTGCTGTAATGCTGGCAGGCCCTATGCTGGCCCGCTTCAGAAAGGCGCACATACCTCAGCCCGGTGGCGATAAAATAGGGCGTCGCAGGCTCGATACACACATCCGTGGTTTTGAAAGGCTGGGCGTTGTGTTCGATTATGATACAGAGGAAAGCATGTTCAGCCTCGATGGATCTAACCTGAAGGGTGCCTATATTTTGCTGGAAGAGCCATCTGTTACCGGTACTGCCAACATCCTGATGGCAGCAGTACTGGCACAAGGGCGCACTACGATATACAATGCTGCCTGCGAGCCTTATGTGCAGCAGTTATGCCAGATGCTCAACCGCATGGGTGCACGTATTAGCGGTATCGGCTCCAACATGCTTACTATTGAAGGCGTAGAAAAGCTGCATGGCTGCGAACACCGCATGCTGGCAGATATGATAGAGGTAGGTTCCTTCATCGGCCTGGCTGCTATGACACAAAGTGAGCTTACTATTAAAAATGCCGATGTTGCCAGCCTGGGTATTATTCCCGATGTTTTTCAGCGCCTGGGTATCGAATTACAGATCCAGGGTGACGACATACATATACCCGCCCAGCAGCAATACAGGATACAAAAGTTCATCGATGGCTCTATCCTTACGGTATATGATCATCCGTGGCCCGGCTTCACGCCTGATCTTCTGAGTATTATACTGGTAACGGCTACCCAGGCAAAAGGTACGGTACTGGTGCACCAGAAGATGTTTGAAAGCCGCCTGTTTTTCGTAGATAAACTGATAGAAATGGGTGCCCAGATTGTTTTGTGCGACCCGCACAGAGCCGTAGTTATAGGCCTCGACAGGCAGGTTGGCCTGCGTGGCATTACCATGTCATCTCCTGATATACGCGCAGGTGTGGCATTGCTCATAGCTGCGCTTTCGGCAAAGGGCAAAAGCGTTATTCAGAACATAGACCAGATAGACCGTGGGTACGAGCGTATAGATCAGCGCCTTAACGCTTTAGGTGCCGATATCAGGCGTATAGATGGTTAAATAAACATTGTTGTAGACTAGTCTCAAAAAGAAAAGCCTCGCAATGCGAGGCTTTTTAAATATTCAGAGAAGACTATTCATCATCTTCGTCATCTTCCATTTTCTTCATTTTGCGACGCTCCATACCTGGCTCATGATGGCCACGTTTTGTACCGCAGCTGCAGCCTATGTTTTTAGAGATACCAAAGTTGAACTGCTGGCCGAAGTTAACATAGAAGCTGTTCAGTGTAGTAGGTGCTTTATCGAAAGAAGTAGTGCGATAGCCCAAACCACCCATAGAGAAGTTCAGCGCCAGGCCTTTATACACATTCACGCCGATAGCGGGTGTGATAGAACCTTGAAAACCATTGTAGATATCAGATGCACTGCCAACTGTAGTGATAGAACCGACAGTAGTGATGTTTTCTGAAGTATGCTTACCGTTTAAGTAGCTCAGATCCAATTGCGTCCAGAAAAAGAATATGGGGCTAACCGGTTGAGTATAACGGAAAAACACACCAGCTTGCCATTCACGTGCAGTAGCTGTGTTTTTGATAGTGCTGGTAGCAGAAGGCGTATTCACAACTTCATTTTTCCATGCGTTGTAACCGCCTTGCACACCCACTGTCAGGTGGTGGTTGAATTGGTAGCCGAAGCCCGGGCTAACGTTCCATGCTGTTTCTGTTTCAGTGCCTACAGCAGCGCCGTTATCGGTTTTACCGGTGTTAACGCCTGCATTGCCGTAAAGAAGAAAAGTATTCTTCTGAGCATTAGCAGTAGCTACAGAAGCAACCGCTAAAAGAGCCAGGAAAAGTTTTTTCATATAGATCGCGTGTTTTGATTATCGGACAAATGTATATCCAATTATTATCCCATGCAATAGATTGCTATAGGATTATTTAATAAAACGATAAAAATGCAGTATTGGATATCAGCGATTTACTTAAACCAGGAACTGTACATAAGGTAATTATTTGCAATGCGTTCTACTTCGCCCTGCAATAGTTCCTGGCTGATGTCTTTTACCTTTTTGGCAGGTACACCGGCAAAAATGCTGCCCGGGGGCACATCGGTATCTTCCAGCACCACGGCGCCGGCGGCTATAATGCTGTTTTTGCCTATGCGGGCACGGTCCATTACTATGGCCCCCATGCCTATCAGCACATTATCCTCTACCGTACACCCGTGCACAATGGCATTATGGCCTATAGATACATTATTCCCTATTAACGTCTCTGTTTTTTGGTAAGTGCAGTGTATACAAGCTCCATCCTGCACATTCACCTTATTGCCCATCTTTATTTTGTTCACATCGCCACGCACTACTGCGTTAAACCATATACTGCATTCGCTGCCCATAACCACATCGCCTACAATAGTGGCATTAGGGGCTATAAAACAGTCTTCCGGTATCTGCGGCGAAACGCCTTTTACGGGTAATATTACAGGCATGGCTATTTATTAAATATATTGTATTTAAGTATGCAATAAAGTGCCCTGAAAGCATCTTTCATACCTATTTTCTTACCTTCTTCATAGGTACGCCCATAGTAAGAAATACCTACCTCATAAATGCGCACCTTGGGGATACGCGATATTTTAGCTGTCACTTCCGGCTCAAACCCAAAACGTTTTTCCTTTAGTTGCAAACCCTGTACCATTTCACGTTTAAAGAGCTTATAACAGGTTTCCATATCTGTAAGGTTCAGATTGGTAAACATATTAGAAGCCATAGTAAGCCACCTGTTGCCTATGGAATGCCAGAAAAACAATATCCTGTGCGGATTTCCACCCATAAAGCGCGAGCCATAAACCACATCAGCAAAGCCATCCAGCACGGGTTTCATCAGTATATTATATTCTTCCGGATCGTATTCCAGGTCGGCATCCTGTATAATTACGTAATCGCCTGTCGCCTTGCTGATGCCAGTATGCAAAGCTGCTCCTTTACCCTGGTTCACTTCATGCTTATAATAGCTGATGGGCAGTTCGGGATTGGCATTTTTATACGCCAGTATGGCTTCTTCAGTATTATCTCTCGAACAGTCATTGACAATAATAACCTCCTTTACACCATTATTTATCAGTTGCACTGCTTTTACCCTATTCAATATATGATGTATAGTTCGCCCCTCATTATAGGCAGGTATTACTATGGATAAAGTATAACTCATTATCTGGAATAATGTATTAAAGTGCTGCAAAATACACTCCTTTTCCCAATTCACCCATTATCCCCAATCTATACACAACACATAGAATAACTAGGCAATGCTGTACTTTTGCTTTTACAGGTATTGAACGGATAATTACCTGTATTCGTACATGCAGGCATACTTAAATCTTCTTCAGCACATATTGGATACGGGCGTTTCTAAAAGCGACCGTACCGGCACTGGCACCATCAGCTGCTTTGGCTACCAGATGCGTTTCGACCTCGAAAAAGGCTTCCCGATGGTGACTACCAAGAAACTGCACCTCAAGTCTATTATTTACGAGCTGTTGTGGTTTCTGAATGGTGATACCAACGTGAAGTACCTGAACGATCACGGCGTAAGCATATGGGATGAATGGGCCAACGAAAATGGCGAATTGGGCCCGGTATATGGCCACCAATGGCGTAGCTGGACGGGTGCGGATGGAAAAACCTATGACCAGGTAAAAGATGTGCTGCACCAGCTGAAGACCAACCCCGATAGCCGCCGCATGATAATTAATGCGTGGAATGTGGCTGACCTACCCAAAATGGCGTTGAGTCCCTGCCATGCCTTATTTCAGTTTTACGTAGCCAATGGCAGGCTTAGCTGCCAGCTATACCAACGCAGTGCCGATGTGTTCCTGGGTGTGCCCTTCAACATAGCATCCTACGCACTACTCACTATGATGATCGCGCAGGTATGCGACTTGCAGCCTGGCGAGTTTATCCATACGTTTGGCGATGTGCATTTGTATAACAACCATATAGAACAGGCCAAACTGCAATTGACGCGCGAGCCCTACCCGTTACCTACATTACGCATCAATCCTGATGTGAAAGATCTTTTCAGTTTCAGGTTTGAAGATTTTACACTGGAAAATTATCAATCTCATCCGCACATAAAAGCACCTGTCGCTGTTTAATAACCATATACAATGATTCTTTCTGCAATAGTTGCCCTTGATGAAAAGAATGCCATAGGCCGCGATAACCAATTGCCCTGGCATCTGCCTGAAGATTTGAAGTTCTTTAAGAGAACTACCGTAGGCAAGCCTATCCTTATGGGGCGCAAAACCTATGAATCACTCGGTAAGCCATTGCCCAACAGGCTGAACATTGTCATTTCGCGCCAGCAAGACCTGCAATTGCCGGAAGGTGTTTTGCGCTATAACAATCTGCAGGATGGCATTAAAAGGCTGGAAGCAGAAGGTACGGAAGAAGGCTTTATTATTGGTGGGGGCCACATATTTGCAGAAACTATCAACCAGCTGGATAGGTTGTACATTACCGTAGTACATACGGTGATAAATGATGCAGAAGTATTCTTCCCGCATATAGACCATGCACATTGGAAGCTGGCATGGGATGAAGCCCATACGGCCGATGATAAGCATGCCTACGCTTACACCTTTCAGCAATGGGAAAGGGTAAAAGAGATATGACGACCCACGCTCTGCTGCAATACCTGAAATATCGCTGGAATGCCAAAACCCGGCATGGTATTCATTCTCCGTTTGTATATGCCTTTATAGATAATTGCCTCGGCAGAAAATCTGCCGACAGCCTGCAGCAACGCATCAATACATATTTTGACGGTAAAATAGCCTGGATAAACACACCGGTAGAAACTTTACCAGCTGCATCTATCATCGCGATCAAAAACATTCATAAAACTGCCGTAAATACCCAAGCCTGGGATGCACTACGCGCGGACAAGCAATACCAGTTAAGCATAGACATATACCACTTAGGGTTATTGATACAGATGCCCGAGGTAAAAGAAAAGCAGCACTTCATTCTGAAATATCCACTTTAGTTTTAAGAAACTATATAAGTACTTTAGCTATACCTAAAGTATAATTATGAAATTCCCGTCTATTGCCCATGTAACAGAACAGGCGCAAAATTCTTTCATGCGTTTTTCGCTGCCGCTATTACTAGCTATTGCAGGTACTGTTTTGGCCATCATCGTAGCAGAAACTACATCAACGACACCACTACTGTCAAAATTATTGTTTACCATAATGCTTTGCCTGCCGCTTTCTATCGGTGCTGCACTATTTACAGAAAGATTAAGTAGTAAAAATATGCGCTTTGCATCAATGATAGTGGTATTGCTATTCGGATCATTTTATTTCATTTTTTTATGCACCTGAGTATGAGCTAAACGATGAAAGAACGGCTATTCGATTTTTAGTTTTGAATATCATACTGCATTTATGGGTTACAGTAGCAGCTTATATTAATAAAAAAGAACGATATGGTTTCTGGAAGTTCAATGAAGCACTGTTTATAAGGCTGGTGATTGGCAGCATTTTTTCAGGAGTATTGTTTCTTGGTTTATCTCTGGCATTGGCAGCTATGGATGCACTTTTTAAAATAAAAATACACGGCTCCTGGTATTTCGATTTGTGGCTGATGATAATTGGCGTTTTCAATACCTGGTTCTTTCTTGCAGGTATTCCCGGCCAGTATCAGGCTTTAAATGAGAAGCAGAAATTTCCTAAAGGCTTAAAGATATTCACACAATATATATTAATACCGCTGGCTACTATTTACCTTGCCATACTATACGCATACAGTATAAAAATACTGCTACAGTGGAGTCTGCCTAAAGGCTGGGTAAGCATGCTGATTTTATCTTATGCTGTAGTGGGTATACTGGCCATCTTACTGGTATATCCATTACGAGATGATACGGATAATGCCTGGGTGAGATTTTTTACAAGGTTCTTTTTTATTGCATTACTGCCATTGGTTGTGCTGCTGTTTATTGCTATAGGTACGCGTGTGGGCCAATACGGTATCACAGAGCCACGCTATTACCTTATAATCTTGGGTGGATGGCTTGCATTTATTGCCTGCTATTTCATCTTCTCTCATCAAAAAAATATAAAGATCATCCCTATCTCCTTAGCGATAATCGGTGCACTTTCACTCTTCGGACCATGGAGTGCATTTACCATTTCTGATTACAATCAGGCTACAAGATTTGAAAGGTTGCTTAATAAGTATAGCATAAAGAAGTCGGGCACTACTATGACTGCTGCCAATACGAAAATGAGCAGAAAGGACACAGAGCAGATACAAAGCATTATTAAATATTTTATTGACAGGGATGAAGTGACAGCGCTTAAGGATTATTACCCTTCTAATTTTGAAGAAATAACAAAACACATATACACTGTATACAAAGGAGATGATAGGTATAGCGCTAGGTGGAACGAAAAGCAAAAATTGAATGATACGCTAGTTGCCATACTACATATAGATCCGTCCAGTGTAGGCATATACTATGGGCATTTTCGCTATTATAGCCTGGCAGATGATACACCAATAGATATTGCCGGATTTACATACTTATATAATTTTCAGAACAGGGGCGAAACAGGCGAAGAAAAAATACAAATCTCAGATAGTAATTCTATTGTCATTTCTTTAGATAATAATAAATTGACACTGAAATTTAAGGATGAGATAACATCAGTTGTAGATATGTCTAATGTTATTGATTCCCTTACAAAGTATGGTCAGTCTTATAGAATACCTGTGGGTACTATGACAGTTGACGGCGGCGGCAAATACCCCACACGTTTTATTATAAGAAACATATCAGTAGAAGATCGGGATGAGCGCAAATGGATACAAAGTGTGGATGGATACCTGCTGTATCATTGGCAATAAAATGCCCG
>CAMLKS010000031.1 GCA_946480675.1 uncultured Bacteroidota bacterium | reverse complement strand
GATGACAGAGATAACCCATGTGGAACGCCATAAGAGATTTGTGGATGAGCAACGCATAGGGCCTTACAGCCTGTGGCATCACCAGCACTATTTTGAAGCAACAGCAGAAGGCGTATGGATGACCGACCTGGTGCATTATCGCCTGCCATTCTATTTTATTGGCAACCTGGCGCACCGCCTTTTCCTGAAACGCCAATTAGAAGGTATATTTGACTACCGGTACCGGCAGATCGAATCGCTTTTCAGTAAGGCGCCAAACAATTCAGTTTCATTGAATGTTTAACCTTGAAATGCTACTACCGTGGGTATTACAGCAGATATGAACCGTTTCAGCATCAGGGATATAGAAAACCTGACAGGCATCAAAGCACATACCATACGCATATGGGAGCAACGCTATGGCATATTGCAACCTAAGCGTACCCCAACCAATATCCGGTATTATGATGCTACCGACCTGAAGTATGCGCTACGTATAGCCCTCCTTAATGATTACGGTTATAAGATATCGCGCATACAGGAAATGAGCGAAGCGGAGATCAATAATGTAATCAACAAGATAAACGATCAGGAATTCCAGCTGCAGGCACAGGTAAACAAGATGCTGGAAACAATGCTGACTCTGGATACCGACCTCTTTGAAGCGCTGATAACCGCCTATATTAAAAAGAACGGTATAGAGATGGCTGTGGAACGCCTACTGTTTTCCTTCCTGGAAAAGGTGGGCATCATGTGGATGACCGACCGCATATTTCCGGCGCAGGAGCATATTATGAGCAATATCGTGTATCGCAAACTGGCCCTTGCTATAGAGCAATTGCCTAAAAATCCGGATGCCGGCCCATCTGTACTATTATTCCTTCCGGAAGGAGAGATACACGACATTGGCCTGATGTATGTGCACTACCTTTTGCTGAAGCATGGAAAGAAACCCATCTATCTTGGCCCTAATTCGCCGGTAAAAGATGTGCAACTGGCCGCAGAAATGAAAAAGCCGGATTATGCTTTTATCCACCTTACATCTGTGGCTTCCGAATTTGACAGCAATAAGTATCTGAAGAAACTGACCGAGACCTTACCCGGCATCACTATCCTCGTATCGGGCAGTATGCTGAAGCATGCCAAACTGCAGAGCCACCCGCACATAGTGCCTTTTTATTCCTTGCAGCAGGTTAAGAATTATATCCCGAACCTTAGTTAAATCCTTTCTCATCTAATATATACGCTAACGGCCATTGGGTCGCGAACCCATATGCTTGCACATCTTGTTTAACAAACGCCATAGTAACTATAAACAAAAACTATTTTGGCAGATGGCACGACTGTTTAATTTTACATCATAAACAGTTAAACAAAAATGTATGACTGCTACTGACTTTAATAACATGGTAGTGCGCCACGGCGACTTTCTGAAGCCTTATGCAATAACGCTTACACGCGATCATGAAGATGCGCAGGACCTCTTCCAGGAAACCATGATGCGCGCCCTGATGAACAAGGAGAAATACCAGTTTGGCACCAACCTGAAGGCATGGCTCTACACTATAATGCGGAATATTTTCATCAATAACTACCGGCGCAGTAAAAAATTCTTCAAGGTATCGGGCGATGTTCCGAGCGATGCCTTGATGTACAGCACCCAAAAAGCGGTATATAATGAAGGCTGGAACAACGCGCGCCTTGGGGAGGTAAAAAAGGCTATAGATGAACTGCCGCAAATATTCCGCCTGTCTTTCGAGCTACACTATACCGGCTATAAATACCAGGAGATAGCCGATCTGCTGCAGGAACCACTTGGAACTGTTAAAAGCCGGATACACTTTGCACGGAAAACATTAATGTCTCAACTGGACCGATAAACAAATAACTTCACGCACGTTGAAAAAAGCTATCGTCATAGGGAGTGGGTTTGCGGGCATGTCGGCCGCATGCTTTCTTGCAAAAGAAGGTGTACAGGTGACAGTGGTTGAAAAACATAGCACACCCGGTGGCAGGGCACGGGCATTTGCGGCAAATGGCTTCACCTTCGATATGGGGCCCAGTTGGTACTGGATGCCCGATGTATTCGAACGGTTCTTTGCACAATTTGGCAAAACACCTGCCGACTACTATCAGTTGGAAAGATTATCGCCCTCTTACCGCGTATTCTGGGAAGATGGGATGACGGATATTCCCAGTGATTACCGGGAACTACGTAGCCTGTTTGAACAACACGAAACAGGTGCAGCTGAAAAGCTGGATGCCTTTCTGAAAGAAGCTGCTTATAAATACGACGCAGCTTTCAATCATTTTATATATCAACCTGGGTTATCCGTTACAGAGTTCATGCGTACAGATGTAGTACGCTCACTGTTGCGCATAGATATGCTGACATCGATGCATAAACATGTACGCCGGTATTTCAAGCACCCCAAGCTGCAGCAATTGGTAGAGTTTCCGATATTATTCCTCGGTGCATTGCCACGCAATACACCGGCATTATACAGCATGATGAACTATGCTGACATGAAGCTGGGTACCTGGTATCCTATGGGTGGCATGGTGCAGGTAGCGAATGCCATGCATCAGTTGGCAGAAGAGCTGGGTGTAACATTTCAATTTAATGAAACCGTCACCGGCATCAAAGCATGGGGCAATGAAGCGGGCATTGTATCTACCGACAGGCAAGACCTGAATGCAGATAATATCATCCTTGCCTGCGATTACCATCATGCAGAAACGGAACTATTACCGGATGCATACAGGAACTACAGCGATGGCTATTGGGATAAGCGCGAGATGGCTCCATCGTGCCTATTGTATTATGTAGGCATCGATAGAAAAATAGAACAACTGCAACACCACAACCTGTTTTTTGATGCATCCTTCGATGCGCACGCTGCAGCGCTGTACACAAAACCGGCATGGCCCGATGACCCGCTCATGTACTTATGCTGCCCATCAAAAACAGATGCAAGCGTAGCGCCGGAAGGATGTGAGAACCTTTTCATACTGATACCGGTAGCACCGGGTATGGAAGATACTGAAGCCATACGCAATCAGTATTTAGACACAGCAATAGCGCGTATAGCGCAGCGTACAGGCATTAACATAAAGCCGCATATTACCTACATGCGCAGTTATGCACACAACGATTTTGTAACCGACTATAATGCCTTTAAGGGTAATGCTTATGGCCTGGCCAATACACTGCGACAAACTGCATTACTCAAACCATCTATACGCAATAAAAAGCTGCGCAACCTGTATTATGCCGGGCAACTGACTGTACCAGGACCAGGTGTGCCGCCTGCTCTGATATCGGGAGAGATAGTAGCCAAACAGATTCTTAAAAAGAAAACACTCAAAACTGCCTGAGCTTATGATGTCCATTTTTCATAGTGTGAGCCATGCCTGCAGCAAGATAATAACGCAGCAATACAGCACGTCTTTTTCAAGCGCCATTAAGCTGTTGCATAAAGACCTGCGAGGGCCGATACATGATATCTATGGCTTTGTAAGGCTGGCAGATGAAATAGTAGATACCTTTCACGAACACGATAAGACAGCTCTGCTGGATGAATTTGAACGTGATACCTGGCTGGCGGTATCGCGTGGTATCAGCCTGAACCCGGTGCTGCATAGCTTTCAGTACGTGGTGCATACATATAACATACCTTATGAACTCATCACCGCCTTCCTGCACAGCATGAAGCTGGACCTGCACAAAACGGAATATAACACTGCACATGAACTGGATGAATATGTATATGGTTCGGCAGAAGTGGTGGGGCTGATGTGCCTCTGCGTGTTTTGCGAAGGAGACATGAAGAAGTATGCAGAATTGCAACAAGGTGCGAGGAAACTCGGCGCAGCCTTTCAGAAGATAAATTTCCTGCGGGATATACAGTCGGACTACAACAACCTGAACCGCACCTATTTTCCGGAGCTGGATTTTTACCGCTTTGATATACAGAGCAAGAAGAAGATAGAATACGACATAGAAGCCGATTTTAAAGCTGCACTCACAGGTATACGTAAGCTGCCATGGAAAGCACGTTTGGGAGTTTATACCGCATACCGGTATTATTATGCATTGTTCAGGAAAATACAACGCATGCAACCGCAATCGGTGCTGGAACAGCGTGTGCGGGTACCCGATTATGAAAAAATGTTCATCGTATTTACAGCAGGTGTCAATAACAGGCTGAACCTTCTATAACTTTGCACCTATGGCGGCGATAGAAAACCATGTGATACTGGTGAATGAACAGGATGAGTGGCTGGGCACAATGGAGAAACTGCAGGCACACCGTGCAGGTGCATTGCACCGTGCATTGTCTGTATTTATATTGAACAGCAATAACGAGATACTACTGCAACAACGGGCTTTCAGCAAATATCATTCAGGTGGTTTGTGGAGCAATACCTGCTGCTCTCACCCGGCACCACGCGAAAGCACGCTGCACGCTGCACACAGGCGCCTGAAGGAAGAAATGGGATTTGACTGTGACCTGGAGCCTATCTTCACCCTACGCTATAAAGCGGATGTGAGCAATGAACTGATAGAGAACGAGTACGACCATATATACTTTGGCACTTACGATGGTGATGTGAAACCGAATGCCGAAGAAGCGAACGACTACAAGTTTATAGCAGCTGCTGATTTACAGCGTTGGATGCACGAAAAGCCGGAAGACTTCACCCCTTGGTTCCACCTGGCAATGCCGCGCTTTATGGAATATGTGCAACAACACCATGCTGCCTGAGTATGGGGCATATAAAACAAAGCATAAATGCTGCCGGTTAATATTCATAGCAGCCAATATCAGGCATGCCAGTACGCGGCTTGTCGTCCAGGTCCCTGTCCAGCCCGCTAATACTGATTCCTTTATCTCTTAGCGGCGAGTTTTCATTCAGCCTGAAATCCCCGCCATTTGCATCTTTGAAGGATGGGTCTGTATTGATGATGCTGTTGGTATTGGTAACGTAAGATGGGATAGCTTCTTTACTCTTGATAGCACAGTTTATCAGCTTCACATCTACAGCACTATTCCCTTTTTTATTGATAAAGCATTCATTTTCCAGAGAACCCCAGATAATGCAGTTGCGAAGTTGTGCATCTAACGGGCCAGCTACATAGTTATAGTCATCAATATCTCTGTAGTTGATAAGCGCTACGGTCGGGTTATCTATATGGCTTAATTTCTTATTACCGTACGTAACAAAATTACAATTATCGAAGTAGTATTGTCCACCTTCAAAAGTTGCCAGTCCCTGCGCACCACAATTATGTATCAGGCAATTTTGTGCGTATATGGTACTACCAAAGCCTACTATGCCATAGCCTATCGAGTTTTCAATGATAGTACTATACATGCGCAATTGAAAATCGTTGTCATTCACGCTATCTGGCGTAGCCCAAATGGCAGCGGCAAGCCCCAGGCCGGTAGTGCTGCCACAGTTCCTTAATATGGCGTAGTTCAAAACACTTTTACGGCTTTTGGGCGAGAAGTATAAACCTCCCCATTCACCGGGATAACCTTCATTGCCGAAATATTTCCTATCCAGCCTGTCGCCTTGAAATATTACACTATCCTTTTTTGTACCATTTACGATCAACGTACCATCTACATACAGGCGCGAATCGGCATGCATGTAGATGCGGCAACCTGCCGGTATCGTCAGTGTAGTATTCTCCTTTACCTGTGCGCTGTGTATGATAACATAAGGCTTATCTGTAAGCCATGTTTGCGATGTTTCTATCAGGCTGTCTGTTAAATAATAAGCATTCTGTCCATATGCCAGCAATGGTAGTTCATAATCTTTACCATTCAGTGTTGCAATTATTTTATCCTCTACAACAAATGGAATATCGGCACTTCCGGGAGTTATGTTGACAGTTGCAAAAATGTACATACTATCATTAGCCGCCAGCTCTATGTTTGTAACATTATTGCCACTAATGCCATTTACGTTTAGATGAAACTGTGATTGATTACCCTGCTCCAACCTGATGGCACTGATATTTACTTTCTGATTTTGGGGATTATACAGTTTTACCTGTGTTGTGAAACTCCCTTGTGCTGTAAACACGGTATCGAAGGTAAGGGTATCGGTAGAGTAACGCAGCTGGCCACCGGCTGTCAGCAGTTTTTCCTTCTTACAGCCTGTACCCAGTACAGCTATCAACATCACAAACAGGGTGTCAACTATAAAACCTTTATTACGCATCGGGCAGTTTATATACTTCTCAGTAAAGTTAGTAGTAGAATTAATAACGCAAATATGGACTAAATATTTTCTATTATGCACCTATAATGGCAATCCGGCTTTGCATTGCCGTTTTAGCGGTTTACTTTTGCTATCTACTTTATGGCTTGTATCACTCTGCTGTCAGATTTCGGTTTGCAGGATGCCTCTGTGGCAGCTGCAAAGGGCATCCTGATGCAGCATGCAAGCCGATTGCCCATTATCGATGTTTCGCACCAGGTAGAGCCATATCATTTACAACAGGCGGCCTATCTACTCAATTCAGCATATAGAAATTTTCCAGCAGGCAGCTTCCATGTAGTGTTGTGCAATGTATTTTACGATGCGGCACCCAAGCTATTGCTGTGCCAGAAAGACGGGCACTATTTCCTGGCGCCCGATAACGGGGTGCTTTCGCTGGCTTTCAGTGGTGCCTATTACTCCACATGGCTATGCCCCGAATTGCCGGCCAATTACACCATGAAAGACTGGATGAAAGCGGCGGCAGATATGATAAACAAACTGGGGAATGGCCATAATGCCAAAGATATGGAGCTGGCACCCTGTGATATGAGCAATGCACTGGTGCACTGGCAGCCACGCCTTACAGGCAATACTGTAGAATGCCATGTGATACATATAGACAGGTATGAGAATGTAGTCATCAACATAACGCGCGAGCAGTTTGAAGCTTACAGCCACGGCAGGCCATTCCGTATGCTGTTCCTCCGGGAATCTATCAGCAAAATAAGTAGCCATTACAGCGATGTACCGCGCGATGAAATGCTGTGCCGTTTTAATAGCACCGGTTATCTTGAAATAGCCATCAACCAAGGCAAGGCAGCCAGCCTGCTGGGGCTGAGGCTCAGCAAAGAGCAGCACCTGATGTATAATGCCATTAAAATAATCTTTGAATGATTGTACGTATTGTAAGGATGACATTTGAGCCGCAGCATGTAGAGGCTTTCCAGGCTTTGTTTGAGGAGCGTAAGCACCTGATACGCCATTTTGAAGGCTGCACGCATTTAGAGCTATGGCAGGATGCACACGATGCCAATGTATTTCTTACTTACAGCCATTGGCAAAGTGAGCAACATTTAGACCATTACCGGTTTTCAGAACTGTTTAAAGATACCTGGGCCAGAACAAAAGCCCTGTTTGCGGATAAGCCGCAAGCATGGAGCGTGACTCAGAAAGTAGTAGTATCCTAAAAAGAAAAAGACGGCGTTTGCCGTCTTTTTACATATTGTCTGTTATTTGTTGCTGCACTACCTGAAACTCAGCTTCAGATAGTTTCAGTTTAGGCCTTGTAAAGTTCAGGTCATCTGCTGAATGGATGGGTATAAGATGCATATGCGCATGCGGCACTTCCAGTCCCACTACACTCATGCCACATCTATTGCAGTCAAAAGCCTTTTCTATTGCCTTAGCAATAGGTTTTGCAAACAACAACCATTCTTGCAGATAATCATCGGCCACATCAAAGAACTTATCGGTTTCCACCTTAGGTACTATCAGCACATGGCCTTTAGCCATCGGCGCTATATCTAAAAAAGCATAGAATTTATCGTTCTCAGCTATTCTATACGATGGTATTTCGCCTGCGATGATCTTAGTGAAAATGCTTACCATAAAACACTATATAGATATGTTCTCAATCTTAAATTTAAGCATCCCGCTTGGTGCAGATATCTCTGCTACCTCACCTACTTTTTTGCCCAACAGCCCCTTACCTATGGGCGATGTGATAGATATCTTGCCAGCCTTCAGGTCGGCTTCCTGCTCAGACACCAGCTGGTATTCCACTACTTTCTTAGTGCCCACATTAGTCAGCTTTACCTTGCTCAATATGGATACCTTACTAATATCCAGGTCTTTTGCATCAATCACTCTTGAAGTAGCTATGGCCGACTCCAATTGGGCTATTTTAGCCTCATGGTAACCCTGTGCCTCTTTGGCTGCATCATACTCTGCATTTTCCTTTAAGTCGCCTTTTTCACGTGCTTCTGCAATTTGCCTTGCTATCTCGGCCCTGCCACTTGTTTTCAGTACTGTAAGCTCATCTCTCATTTGCTCCAGTGTCTCTTTCGTTACATAGTTTACTCCAGACATAACCACTAATTTTTATGGTTTAGAACAGTAAATAAAAATACAACGCTCCTGTGTGTGCAGAAGCGTTGCATTGAAACAAAAATAAGGATTTTTCCCTTTTAACGCATAAAACGCAGTGTGAAAACATGCACACCGGTGCTTGGGCGTTGTGTTGGGCGGAAAGAGTAATCTACAGCCAGCATTGGTCCTTTTTCGCCAATACGTGTTGCTACAGTAGCACCTGCACTAACGCCGGTGTACATGGTTGTTGGCTGGTCGCCGCCAATGCCTT
The DNA here is from genome assembly GCA_946480675.1 of uncultured Bacteroidota bacterium. The sequence continues at coordinate 3,997 of CAMLKS010000031.1, read as the reverse complement.
TTTCATAACGGTAACCGGCACGCAGCATGAACATTTCCCTGAAAGCATATTCAGCAGCAATACCCAGATAATCGTTATTGAATGAATTCGAAGTAAAGTTTGCCATACCTGTCAGCCTGTGCTTAGGTTTCGGAGCTTCAGTAGCCTGCTCTTCACCGGTAGCCTGGGCTACACTTTTCTCATCCAGGTAGAAATCGTAAGCAATACCAAAATTAAGGTATGTAGGCAGCTCAAATTTCTCAGATGGCGTTTGCATATTCATGGTATATGATTCATTCTCAGGTGCTTCAGAGTTGATGGAGAAACCATTACCATTGAAACGCATATTGGTACCAATATTACGCAGGGTGATACCAAAGTGGAAGTTATCACGCTTACCTGTTACGTATTGGATACCAGCCTCAAATGCTGCACCGCTTGCCTTTACGTTTGATATTTGCTGAGAAACGAAGGTAGCCGCTACACCAGCCTGAATGCTGCGGGAGAACGATTTTGCATAACCCAGTGTGAAATTGAAGAACTGAGGTGTATAAGTACCCAGTGTCGTTTCAGGGTTGTTATACTCAGTTATCGGAATTTCACCAAAGGTCATAGCCATAATGTTCACACCCAAAACGCCGCTATTGCCAAGTTTTTGTGCAAAACCCAGGTTATTAACAGCAACTTTCGCGCTGCGCAACAGCATTGTGTGAGAAGCGGCTATTTCTGTTTTATTAGACAATGCCAAACCAGCAATGTTGGTTTTGAGGGCATCTATACCTTTAACATTGGCCGTATTCAAACCAAACACACCCGTGCTTTGGCCCCATGGATTGATCATCAATTCTGCTGCACCAGCCTGACCGCTACGGTCTTTATTACCTGCATATCCGTGAACAGATAATCCCATTGCACATATAAGTAATGCGGCCTTGGTAGATATTTGTTTCATAATTCTATAATCAATTTTATTATAGGGGGACCAGCCGGGGCTGGTCCCTATTTGTTCAAAGATTAGTAAGTGATGATATCCAATGGACGCAAAGCGCCAAACCATTTCAATACTGTTTCACCTATGCCATTTGCCTCAACATGTATCAGATACATACCACCGGCAATCTGCAAGCCTTTCATATTCCTGATATCCCAGTCCAGATAAGATACATTCGGGTTATCTTTTTCAAGCCTGCGTATCAGGGTACCATCTACGCTGTAGATATTTACCACTGCCCGCGGAGGTAAATTGATGATACGCACCCTGGAATCCAGCCTGTTGTTTTCATAACCTGAAGCACCATAATATGGATTCGGTACTATGTTGATGTTGTCCAGTATTTTTTGCCTGTCCGTATTCACCACATCCTTAACCGGGGTAGGTGCTACACCACTTGTATTGAATGTATACAAAGGCTTTTTATTATTACGTGTTACATCAGAAGCATTCAGTTTGAATGGATTCAGGTATTGGGCATAAGGACGGTCAACACGCAGCTTGATCCTAACATCGGTAGGCACTAAACCTTCTGCCAGTGATTTATACTGATAGCCGGGATATAATAATGGCAGGCCTACCCACATAAATGATTTATAAGCAGCATTTTTAGCTAATACCGAAGGCTGCAGATAAGAATTTATAAATGAACGGCATGAATCATACCTTGAATTCATTACATAGATATAATGCTTACCACCAAATAATACCTCTTGTTGATAGTTAGATAACACCTGAGATGAAGGGTTCCAGATCATATCATCACCACCGAATGATTTTTGCCATGAGTCTTCACCAAATGCAATGTTCAGACGCTCACCTGTCTCCTGATTTATAGCATACCCAGGGAACCATGACATACCTGTATCGCCTTGAGTGGCAGAATATACCGGCCTTCCATTGCCATCATATTCCATGTTCCAGCTACTATGGCTACGTAAGTCGAATTTAGCAGTACCGTTAGCAGAAAGATCTTTAGATTCCTGCATTTCCAATACTACACAACGTGTCCATTTAGACTTGTCAGATGTCAATACCACATCCACACTGTGTACAGGGAACAGACCTATTATTGTACCTTTTTTAGCAACACCAAAACCACATTGTCCACGATCATCATCAGCAGTTTCAGCTGCCAGTGTATAAGGTGCCCATGAGCCACGTGTAGTAGCATATTGAGGTAGCAGGTTTTCAAAACGCTGAACGGTATCATAGCCTATTCCTATCCTATCATTAAAATCACACCTTGAATAGGTATCCGTTTTTGCACCACTCCTAATCCAGTTTGTTAACTCCCTGGATTCGCCATCATTCACACCAGCCAACCATGGTTTTGCAGGATCAGAAAAGATAATCTCAGAAAAGATATATCCGTTTGTACCGGCCTGGTCAGTACCGGGCCTGTTATATTGCTGGATGTTAACTGACAAACCATATTTTTCAATGATCTGCTCATTATAACCAACCATACCGTAGTTATTCTCCGTATAAATCACGTCTCCGTTATCTACATTCACAAGTTTCCAGGAACCGAACGAATCAATACCATTTTCAGCATTCGGCTGATTGTTGCCCATAATATACAGCTCCCAGTTGGCAGCAGGCACTTTAACCGGATCTACAACTTTTATGTTAAGAGGGCCTTTACCTGCCTGATATGTTGGCTGTACAGACTGGTGTACAAATACAGCATTTTGCCCGGTAGAATCATACGCATTCATACCAAACAGTGCTTCTTTTTCAGACTCATCAGAAAGTTGCAGGATATTATGACCATTCCCGGTACCTTCTATCCTTTTGATGATGATACCATCACCATATGCAGAATTCAGTACAGTACCCATATCGCCATTGGCAGGGTTAGGCATTGCTGTCACCACTTTGATAGGTGTACCGCCTGCACCATGCGAGCTTTCAATATAGGCTATATCCTGAGTAGAATCAGCTTTCTTAGGGTCGAACTCAGCAAAGTTGTTATAAGCATATGCTACAGCAACGAAGTAGTAGCTACGGTAGTTTACAAAACGTTTTTCACTACCTGTTGCAAACTGGTCCAGTGTCAGTTGGAAGCTATGGCTCAACCCGCTATCTGCACCTACTACTTTTATAATTGGTACGTATGTTGAGTCACTAACATCGGTATTCTTATCATAGTTTATGATACGTGTGATGCCATTCTTAATATCGCATTGGAATACTTCCGCAGCAAGATCGGTATTCAGCTCACCCCTGTCATTAAATATTTGTGCTGGCTGTACCAGGCTATTCCTAAGCTGGAATACACGATAACCTTCAAATTTATACAGTGAATCCGCAGTTCTCACATACTTAGCCGCTTTAACTGAAGATACGCGATACTTCTCAGCGGTATCCCTTCCGTAACGCTCGCGGAAGTTATTACTTGCAGCATCATTTACCAGATAAAATACCAATTTACGGTCTAACTCCCTTACTTCCATACGAGGTGCTTCAGGACCTTCGATAGTCTGGAAGTTATTATCGAATAAACCTTGTGCCAAATCATCGGCTACACGTATTTTCTTAAAGCTTGTGTTAGGACAACCACCTGCATCAGATACCCAAACGGCACCAATAGTGATATCGTTCATTACCCCAGGCTCCAGAACGAAAGGACCTGAAGAGTGCACGAAACGACGGTCGGCAGGTGGGTTTTGGCAATAGCACTCAGACCATTCAGCCTTATCCGGATCGCCAAAGAATACAAAACGCGTAGTTGGGAAGCCTGCACCATAAGCCCTAGATACTACAGGGCCGGAGAAGTCATTACTAAACCTTTGACCGTTCCTGATAGAACCAGTCATGTAATTATATATCTGCGCACCGGTATTGGGGTTACCTATTACACTATTATCGTTATTATAATAGGTAAATGACTCCATTTTCAAATTTTCGTATATTGTTTTACCGGTACCATCTTTTCCTATAGGTCTTTGTGGTCCCTTAAAGAAGTCTATACCTACCATTGGCACCTTGCTACCATAGCTATTGGTAGTACCGTCACCATCC
>CAMLKS010000030.1 GCA_946480675.1 uncultured Bacteroidota bacterium | reverse complement strand
GTATGCTACTGGAAATATGGCTTTTTGGCGGGCCATCAAATGTATTACCGTAGCCAATGAACGTATTGCGCAGGCGCTAAACATATTAGAACCCACTGTTAAAGCCCCTAACTAAAACAGAACGCAAGCAAAAAGGTACTACCGAAGTAGTACCTTTTGTTTTATAATTCATTGATAATCAGCATTATTTTGACATCTTTTTTAGCTTCAGCAGGCTGAAATCTGTCTGCTCGGCTACAATGGTATTGGTCAGCAGGCCCAGGCCTTCTATTTCCATCTCTACCACATCACCGGGTTGCAGCCACTGCACTTTATAGTTGGGGTCGTTCAGCAGGCCCGTACCATTCAGCTCCAGGAAGCAACCGGTGCCTACCGTGCCACTGCCTATCACATCACCGGGCAGTATATCTACACCATAGGCGCAGCGCTCTATGATCTCGGCAAAGGTCCAGTCCATATCGCCTACACTGCCCTCGCTCACCTGCACACCATTTACGCGGCACAACATCTTCAGGTTGTAGTTAGCACCGGTGTGGCCGGGTTTGGCGGATATGCGGTAGGGCTCCAGCTCATCGGGCGTCACCATTATAGGGCCTATCACAGTGCTGAAGTCTTTACCCTTTGCAGGGCCCAGGTTCAGCAGCATCTCTTCCATCTGCAGTGTGCGGGCGCTCATGTCATTCATTATCATATAGCCGGCTATGTATTGGTCGGCATCGGCAGCCTTTACATTGCGGCCTTTCTTGCCCAGTACTACGGCAGCCTCCAGTTCAAAGTCCAGCTTCTGAAAATGGTCGGGCATGCATAGTATATCGCCGGGGCCTTGTATGGCATTGTGGTTGGTAAAGTAGAAGATAGGATACTGGTCGAACTCAGGTATCATATCCACCTTCCTGTTGCGGCGGGCGGCCGCTACGTGCTGGCGAAAGGCATAGCCATCGCGGCAGCTGGTAGGCTGCGGCACAGGCGCCATAATAGTAGCACCATTGTATGGGGTGGAGGTAGCAGGTGTGCTCTTGCCACTCTTGATGTCTGCTTCTGTTTGGCGGGCTATGGGTTCCAGCGCTTCCCAGTTGTTCAGCATGTCCTTCATGGTAGCCGGCAATGCAGGGTTGGCAGCATTGGTATCATACAATTGGCCATCTATAAGAAGGGCTAACTGCCCGATGCCGTTTTTAGAATAAGTAACCAGTTTCATAAGCTGTGTTTGCGGGCGTAAAATTAAAGCTTATGCGGCGGATAAGAAATGTTTATTTCAATTGGCTTATTATTGTGATGCTAAAACCAGTCTATGATACCATACGAGCAACTATTTGAGAATAACAGGAAATGGGTGGCTGAAAATGTAGCCCGTAATGCTGACTTCCTTAAGAAGCTTTCGGCCGACCAGACGCCGGAGTACCTGTATATAGGCTGTAGCGATAGCCGTGTGCCTGCCAATGAGATAATGGGCCTGGAGCCAGGAGAGGTATTCGTGCACCGCAATGTGGCCAACCTGGTGGTATCTATCGATGTGAATGTAATGAGCGTTATCAACTATGCGGTGCGCCACCTGCATGTAAAGCACATCATCATATGCGGCCATTATAACTGTGGCGGCGTGAAGGCCGCCATGACAGCGGCCGATATGGGCATACTGAACCCCTGGCTGCGCAATATACGCGATGTGTATCGCCTGCACGAAGCAGAACTGGATGCCATAGCCGATACTGCTGCGCGCTACGACAGGCTGGTAGAACTGAATGTGATAGAGCAGGCGCTGAACGTACTGAAAACGGCAGTTGTGCAAGAGCACTACCTGGAGAATGGATATCCTACCATACACGCTTGGGTATTCAGCCTGCAATCGGGATTGCTGAAAGATCTGAACTTCGACTTTAAAGGCAACCTGCAGCATATACAAAAACTATACGACCTGACTGGCAGCGTGAAGCATAAGTAGCCTTTAGCATACCTTTGCAACTGCATGTATTACCTGTTGCTGATACTATTATACCCGGTGGCCCTGCTGCCACTAAGGGTATTGTATGTATTGTCTGACCTGATCTTCCTGGTATTATTCTATATCGTTGGCTATCGTAAGGCTTTGGTGCTGGAGCAGTTGCAGTATGCCTTTCCTGAGAAGGGTGCGGATGAGCTGCTGCGTATACGTAAACAATTCTTCCGAAACTTTTGCGACCAGTGGATGGAAACGCTGAAACTCCTCACCATATCGGAAGCACAACTGAATAAACGCATTACAGCCAATTGGGAAGTCTTCCATCAGCTATATGATGAAGGCAGAGATACCTACGCATTGCTCGGCCATACCTTCAACTGGGAATGGGCCAATGTAGCCTGCCAGTACAATTGCAGGCAGCAGTTTGCAGGAGTGTACATGCCGCCCGATAATAAAGCTTTTGATAAGCTGATGCAGCGCATACGCACGCGCAGTGGTGTATGGCTGATATCGATGATGGCTAAGAAAGGCTTTGCCAGGCTACAAGGTGTGCGCTATATAGTAGGCCTGATAGCCGACCAGAACCCATCGAACCTGAAAGCGGCTGTGTGGCATTCCTTTATGAACCGCCCTGTTCCCTTCTTTCGAGGACCGGAACAACTGGCGACGCGTAATAAAGCCTCGGTAGTATTTGCCGGTATAGAAAAACAGAAACGCGGCTACTATAAAATAACCCTGCACAAATACACCGATGATGCATCGCAACTGCCTCAGGGGCAAGTGATGCAAGACTACGTACGCTTTATGGAACAGCAGCTACATCACCAACCCGCAAACTGGATGTGGACCCACCGCCGCTGGAAGCACAGCGATAAAGCTACTTCCTGACGTAATCATTAAGATAGCCGCAGGTGCTAACGGCATTTGCATAAAACTTTGTCTTATTGTATTGCTTCAGTTGCTTGAAGTAAGGATTCTTTAGCGCGTTGCTATAATACAGTTTGTCGTCATAGCTATAATAGTTAACACCTTTAGGTGCGGGGCAATTCTTCTGCCAGCATTTGGCTGCCATAAATAGGCATCGTGCTTTAAATTCTGCATCATTACTATTGCTGAATGCCTGCATATAATATTTCTCTGCTAAAGAAGGGTCATAGTAATTGCGTTTGGAAGCAGGTGCCTTTTTGCGTTCGTCACTCCTGTAATATGCTTCGAATTCAACGCCGCTACGGTTATATTGCACTGCTTGCCAGCCTTTACCATAATAAGTTAGATTGTACATAGCATTGGCATAAGAGTAAGCCGTAGCAGCATCTTTAGGATTTACATCCAGTTTCTTTTTCATAACTGCCAGCTTTTGCGCTAGCGTCAGTTTGTTATACGTTACTGCCGAGTCTGAACGGTTCCAGTCCTGCATATCCTGTATATGGCTTACAAAGCAATCGGGTAGCAAGTAGGCATTGATAGCAGAATCAGGTACTTTTTTAAAAGCCGCTATGGCTTTATCATACTCCTGCGCACGCAAGTGTTTTGTGCCCTGCATTTCATACAGCATACTTTCCTGGTAATTGCTGTTGCGGGTTAGCCATACTTCATAGGGTGTTTTATCATTCTTCCTGATAAAGGCTTTCACATGTTCCAGTTGGGTAGTACTCATATCATCCAGCAATTCCCACGATGCCCAGCTATTCATGGTATAAACAGCTTTTACAGTATCACCTTGTTGCAGGTACTTATCTGTCATCAGTATATTTATAAAATGAGTATAGGCACCTGCAAAGTATAGGTCGTTCTCTGTCTTCTCATCAATCCATTTCAATGAAGGTAATAGCTTACTTTCTGTTGACTGGTCCAGTTGCCTGTTCTGTTTTAAAATTAGTAAAGCTGTTGTTACGCCATGAATATCCTTTTGGCGTGGTGTCATGTTTTCCTTCGCTGCTTTACCCAGGTATGCTGTGGCTTCTGCATAGTTGTTCTGAATAAGGCATATATAAGCAGAGGCCAGATACCAGAATGCCTTGTCGCCATTTTTGCCATCCTTCACTACACGTTTGGCAAAGTCGTTTAGTTTTTTCAGGTAAGTGGGGTAAATACTTTTCAAAGCATGAGCCTGGCTATCCGAATAATACCAGATATTAGGCGTAGTTACGAAACGCTCTTCTGCCTTGCTTATTTCGCGGGTCATCACTTCTGTAAGCCCTTTAATATTAGCATCTGCATCGTATGCCTTTTGCATCATATCCAACCCTATGGTTGCGCCATCGCCATAGTCGTGCAGGCCTTTCATAATGTACACTATAGCCTTTTCATGTTCGTTACGACATAGCTTCAGCACATCATCTATCTTGCCATTTACTGCCCAGCTAAAGCTGATATGTGATGATTGCTTCAATTCATCACTCAGGTCGAAGGTTTTACTATACAGGTAAGCAGCCTCATTCTTTCTGCCTGTTTTATACAATATACCTGCTTTCAATTCCAGGCAGCGTGGATACATGATGCCGTTATAAGTCTTACTACCAACCAATGCATCATATAAGGCCAATGCCTCATCATACTTACGCGCATAGAAGGCCAAACGTATCAGCTGGTATTTATAGCGCCATTGTATCGCTTCTTTTTTTGCAGCATCGTGCTGTTTGCGTCCTTCACCTAGGAGGCCGGCCATTTTTACAGTATCGCGAGGCACTGTTTTCCACTCGTAAGTCTTCTGGTCGTAATAGCCATCTTCCGGTTGTGCATACGGTTCGCATTGTTTGGCAAACAGCAGATAGCTGGCCGCTTCATTATCTTTTTCTTTCACCAACCATTGCGCGAACTTATTATCAACTACTTCTTTACGAGCTTTGCTGTTGCCTTTTGTGATTATACTGCTTAGCGCAGCATTGAGGTCTGCAAGGCTATAGCTGTATACAAAGCTATCAATGTCTTGCATGGGTACTTTGGAAGAAGTGTATGCATGCCATTCCTCTATGTTCACATCTTGTGTATAGTTATCATCTGCATACACCAATAGCGATGTATAATAAAATGGAGAGTAGGCTGCATTCTTATTGATGTCGCGAAAAAAATATGATGGGAAGTAATCGTAAGGATCATCGCCACCGGCACAGGCATGCACCCACTGTTCGAAAGGGACTAAGAAAATAACACTAATGGCCAGCGTGATATATCTCTTCCAGTTCATCATCTGAATATTTGCTTAAAGTTAGGCTATCGCAATGGAACAAGGCTATTTTGAAGCTATCGTTGCCTATGCGTTTGGCTATGTATGTTGCTATGTGTGCTACGTCTTTACTGCTTACAGATTCTACTCTTAATACATCACCATTTTGCAGGTAGTACCCATTGTAAAATGTATCGGCAGTGCAGGTGTAGAGGTTGGCTTCTTTGTGTTGAAATGCGTTATTGGCTTTAATGCTTTCTTCATCCACATCTCTCAATATGCCTTTCAGCTGCCTGTTTCGAAACAGTAATGTCCAGTTGAATAAAGGCAAAGCCACATCGAGCGGCAAGGGATAGGTACTAATGTTCTTTGTATAGTCTTTGGTATCGGTTACATCCAGTATAGAATTGAGTGCACCGGGTTTTTTCATATTGCCCATGTTGTAGCACATCAGCAATCCCCTGTCGGCAGGTGGTATGCCATTGCGTGCAGTGTATTTTACCTGGTACATGCGGATGGTGGCTGAAAGTGTTTTGCCCTTGAAGAATGGTTGTTGCTTTAATTGTGTCAATAGATTAAAGTAAACCTCTTTAGTGCTTGCTGTCCAGTCGCAGTCTATCTGAATTTCTGTAGGGTGCATCTGTGCCGTGCTGCAAACCTCCTGCACATACTTATTGATGTTGGTAGCCAGCAGGGTTGATGTTTCGGTAGTAAGATGTGTAAGCGTACGTTGCGTGATGAACACGACCGGTGTATAGTGGATACCCTCTTGCAACGTGGTGGAAAAATGTATAGGTGCTATTGGTACAGCTTGCTGCACGTTATCATTCCAGTCTACATCGCAAAGGCGGATGTACATATCGTGGCACGCAAGGCTTTGCAGGCGCTGGTTTTCGTAGGTGGTAGGTTTGAAGGTGGTCTTCCAGTAGTAAATGCTACGGGTAATGTGCTGCTGCCTGTGGCTACAGGAAATGCAGCACAGTAAAATGAAAAGTATGATGCCCGTGAATGCCCTTAGCATACGGTATTAAGGTATGATAATTTTTTGTGCGGCAGGTTTGATGGTAAATTTTATCTTGTTTTCGCAGCTATGGGCGTCGCCATCGGTCTGCATCAGGCGCAGTTCGGGGTGAAAGATAGTAATGTCTTTACCACGGTAATGATCTACATAAGGGCTCTTGGTAAGTGTGCCATTCATGGCGCGATATACCAGCATGCCGCCCAGCAGCTTCGGAAATTTCCTGATGATGATAAGGTCGAATAAACCATCAGTCCAGCTGGCATCCGGTGCTATTTCAAAGTTGTAACCAAACTGCTTGCAATTGGCCACGCATACAATGAAGGCTTTTTCTTTAATAGTTTTACCATCTATAGTGATGTGCCAGTCCCATTCGTTATACGTCCACATATGCTTGGTGACCAGCCAGCTATACATGGCAAAGCCACGGCGCGTGCTCTTGGCAAATTTGCGTGATATGAGCGCATCGAAAGCTACACCTGCATTGCTTATGAATAGCCTGTCGTTAGCATAACCCATATCCATCATCAGGGTATTGCCCCTGTTGATGACTTCTATCGCCTCACGCTCATTCATGGGTATCTCCATAGTGCGGGCCATCCCATTGCCGGAGCCTTTGGGTATCACCGCCAGTGCCGTATCGGTGCCAATGATGCCATTCACGATATCATTTACCGAACCATCGCCGCCTACGGCCACTACGGCATACGCGCCTTTGTCTGCCGCCTCGCGCGCCAGTTCTGTACCGTGTTTGGCATAGCGCGTATGTTGTATTTCGTAGGTGAACTTATTTTGGTCGAGCGTGGTATCTATTGCCTCTTGCACAGCCTTCTGCCTGTCAACACCCGATTTGGGATTGATGATGAAGACAAGATGTTGCCTGCTCATGATATTTGTGCTTTAAGGCTGAGGTCGAGGCTGACGGCATGGTGTATGATGGCACCTACCGATATATAATCTACACCCGTTGCGGCGTAGGCTTCAATATTATCTATAGTAATGCCGCCGGATGCCTCTGTTTCATAACGGCCATCTATCAGTTGGATAGCTTCGGCCAGTTGTTCGGGCGTATAGTTATCCAGCATGATGCGGTGTATATTGCCTTTGGCCAGTATACGCTTTACATCATCCAGGCTGCGGGTTTCTATTTCTATTTTCAGATCCAGGTTATTGGCCTGCAGGTATGCATTGGTTTTATCAATCGCCTTTTCGATACCGCCGCAGAAGTCGATATGGTTATCTTTCAACATGATCATATCGTACAACCCCATGCGGTGATTGTGGCCACCACCGATATGTACGGCTTCTTTTTCAAAAGCGCGGAACAGGGGTGTGGTCTTGCGGGTATCTAGTATTTTAGACTTGTAGTCCTTTATCTTTTCAACATACCGGTGCGTGATGGTAGCAATACCACTCATACGCTGCATACAGTTGAGCGCCAGGCGTTCGGCCTGCAGTATGGTATGTACTTTGGCGGCTACTTCGAAAGCCATTTCGCCTTTGATGATCGCATCGCCATCATTCTTGTAAATAGTAAAAGACGCATCGGGCTGCAGGTAGTGAAAAATATCCTGTGCCAGTTGCACACCTGCCAGTATGCCATCCTCCTTTATCTTCAATACCGCGCGCCCTTCTGCATCGGCAGGGATAGAGGCGAGTGTAGAGTGGTCTCCGTTACCAATGTCTTCCTGCAGTGCAGCGGCTATAAATTGCTTTGTATCCAATGACTATGCGCTTTTGTGTCGCAAATCTACTAAATACCTGATGGAAGCAACATGCATAACTATTTATTAATGGGTAGATAAAAGATATTAGTTATTGCACCCATAAAAGGCAGCCATCGCCGTAACTAAGAAAACGGAAACCATTATCCAGCGCATAGTTGTAAATGGTGCGCCATTCCTGCCCCACGATAGCAGATACCAATAGCAGCAAGGTGGACTGCGGCTGGTGGAAATTGGTGACCAACCCCCGCACGATGCGGAAGGTGTAGTCGGGTGCAATGAGTATCTGCGTACGTGTAACGAGGTGGGTCTGTTCATTTGCCTCCAGCCAATTGAGTATGGCCTGCAGGGCTTCTATAGCGGTTATTTCAGCATGTATATCGTATGGATCCCATTGAGATACAGATACATCCTGCGTGATGGTGTGGCCTTGCAGCAGCTTTACGCCTATCCAATACAGGCTTTCGAGCGTGCGCATAGAGGTAGTGCCCACGGCCACAATATGGCCCATGTGCGCCAGCAGGTTTTTGATGGTAGCCGCATTTACATCTATCCATTCGGCATGCATATCATGCTCCTGCATGGTTTCGCTCTTCACCGGCTTGAAAGTGCCCGCGCCTACGTGGAGGGTGACAAAGTCTTTGCTGATGCCTTTTTGGGTAAGGCCTTCAAACACGGCATTGGTAAAATGCAGTCCGGCTGTGGGGGCGGCTACACTGCCTTCGTCTTTGGCATATATGGTTTGGTAAGTAGCCTCATCGCTTGCTTCGGCTTCGCGGTGCAGGTAGGGGGGCAAGGGTACCTTACCCGTATAATGCAGTACTTCGGCAAAAGTGAGGTCGGCATCCCAGGTAAGCTCTATGGTAAAGTAGCCCGGTTGCTTATCTACTATGGTGGCAGATACGGTAAACGTAGGGTCATCATGCGCAATGGTCAGCGCCATGCCGTGCTTCCATTTGCTGGCGCCGCCTACCATGCAGTTCCACCATACTTTTCTTTTTTGCAGCAGGGCGGTTTGCAGTTCGGGGTATTGGGCATGCGGTTCCAGGCAAAAGACTTCAATAGTGCTACCGGTATCTTTCTTAAAGAGCAGGCGGGCATATACTACTTTGGTTTGGTTGAAAACCAGCAGGCTATCGGCCGGTATATGGCTGGCGATATGCCGATACGTATCTTCCTTTATAATGTCTGCATCATATATCAATAAGCGAGAGCTATCCCTTTCCGGCAGCGGATATTTTGCAATCTGCTCATCGGGGAGCCGGTATGTAAAATCTTCTATTCTTAGCTGGCTGGGGTGCATAAAAAACTAACGTATCTGCGGTACACTAATGCCGGTTATCTTACGATAGAGGTCGATAGCATAGAGGTCTGTCATGCCGGAAATAAAATCGACTACCGATTGTATATCGTAATACAAACGTGCAGGGTCTCTGCTGATAGGAAACTGGCTGGAAACCAGTTTCAGTATCTTGTCGGACTTGCTATGCGTGGGGTACAGCACTGCATTTACAAATGCTTTCAACAATCCGCCAATTACATTGTAGCCTGCAATCTCTATTTCCACTACCGATTTGTAATTATAAATATGCTTGATGGAATAGGTATTTATCTCCTTTATCAAACCCGTGTATTCATCCGGAAGGCAGCTAAGCAGGTCCTTTTCTAAAGTGCCTGCCAGTAGCTCATCCGCATGCTGCATAAATAATGCAGAAAGTTTCTCCACCATCAAGCCTATCCAGCTGGCGCGAATGAATTGTACCTTCTGATTATCGTCAACTATGTTGTTTACTTTCTTCTTTATGTATTCTATAGACCGATATGGTGTTTTCTCCATCTCGAAGAAGGGATAGAAAAGCGATTCTATCTTTTCAAGCGAAACGATGTGCAGGCGGTGTGCATCTTCAAGGTCTATAATGCGGTAGCAAATATCATCCGCAGCCTCGGTAAGGTAAACGAAGGGGTGGCGTGCATATACATTATCATAGCCTTCTTTTTTAGGGATGCCCAGTGTGCCGGCTATCGCTTCGTATACAGGTATCTCACTATCAAAGAAGCCTGATTTTTTTGTGGCGATAAGCCCCGTCTTTTTAAAGCCCTGCAGAGAGCTGCAAGGATACTTGACGATAGATGCCAGCGTTGTATAGGTAAGCCTGTAGCCACCCGGTTCTGTTTCATTAAAGCTATCGGTAAGTATGCGCAGGGCATTGGAGTTGCCTTCAAACTTTTCAAAATCGTAACGCTGGTTTTCTGAAAGCGCGGCATGCAAAGTGTCCTTCGCTTCGCCATCCAGTTCCCTGAAAAAAGTACGTATGGCATCTTCGCCCGAATGGCCAAAGGGTGGATTGCCAATATCGTGTGCCAGGCAGGCAGCAGATATTACCGAGGAAAGCCCGTATTTATAAAACTCAATAAAATTGGCATCCTCATTACTATTTTGCTGGGCTATCTGCTCGCCCACGGCCTTGCCAAGTGAACGGCCTACAGAGGCTACCTCCAAACTATGGGTCAGCCTGTTGTGAACAAACACCGCACCCGGCAACGGGAAGACCTGGGTTTTATTCTGTAACCTTCGGAAAGCGGAAGAAAAGATAAGCCTGTCGTAATCGCGTAAAAAAGAATCTCTGACAGCATCGGGATTGATCACCTTATCCTTTGCATCGCCTGTACGCCTGGCGCTATATAAGCTTTGCCAATTCATGCTGTAAAGATGCAACAAACTTTCCTCAATAACGTTCACTGTTTGTCTTGTAACGCTTTAGCCTGCGCTCGGCCCTGTCCAGCTTGCCTTGTATGGCATTCTTATCATCGGAGTCGAGCTTGCCGTCTGCTTCCAGCTTTTCTATTGTTTCTTTTATTGTCTGCTGTTCTTTCATCAGTTTCTCATATTCCAGTTCCGTTATCTTCTTTGCCTTGTAGGCAGCTTTGATAACTTTCTCCTGCGACTTTTGTGTGGCCTTAAAGTTCTGCGCATAACAAATGCTGATGGCGAGCATAAGCGTAAGTGTGCAGCAAAGCATTTTCTTCATAAGGGGGATGTTTTATTATATACCTGATTGTTGTTTTATCCTGTCGAGCAGTTTTTGCTCATCTGCTGTGAGCGGATTGCCGGAGGCTGCCAACTCCTGTATGTTTTTACGGGCGGCATCTCTATTGCCCAATGCCAGTTCGGCCTCTGCCATATACAAGTAGGCTTTACCATTCTGCGGATTGATGCGAACGGCAGCCTTCATGTCTTTTACAACCCTTCTTGCATGGGTTTTATCATTATTGTGTAGCCACATGCTACGGTTGCTAAGGCCCAGCAGAAAGTAAGCATAGCCATTACTCTTATCTCTTTTTACAAAGTTGTCCAGGTTTTCAGCAGCACCTTCAAAATTGCCACGTACAAAATAGAGATTGCCCAGGGCAAGGTATAAAGGCGCAAAATCAGCATCTATCTCTTTAGCCTGTTCCAGGTAGAAATTGGCGCTATCCAGCTTGCCTTGCTTTTGTGCATCGGGCAACACACTGGCAAACTGCATGTAGGTATTGGCCAGTGTAACATAAGCACGCGGATTGCTTTCCATTGAAGGCATGTATTGCCTCAGCAGCTTCAGCGATATATCGTAATTGCGTACCTGGTTGTAAAACAAAGCAGCGTAGATGGCCTGGTTGGTTTCATCTTCTTCAGGATATTCCAGGGTAGGGTTTAGCAGCTTATTCACTACAGCAGCCCATGCCGGGTCTTCAGCGGGTTGTGGCCATGTAAAGAGTTTTTGCAGCGCAAGATTGCTATTGATAGGCTTGTTCTGGTCGTTTTGCTTCAGGAAGATGGTGCATACAGGGTCGAGGTACACCATATTATATCCATGTCCCCAGTATAATTTTATTTGCAACGCAGATAGCTGCGATGTGCTGAGCACTACATAGTTGAAATTATATTTTTTATCCAGCGTATCGAATTTATCGGGCTGGTTGTACATGCTGAAATAATCATCAAAGAAATCAACGGGAAACACATCCAGGTCGCGCAGATCGATATAAGACTTAAACTCAGGATACAAGTCCCACAGCAGGTAAGAGGATACAAAGTAATCGGAAAAGGCAGGGCCCTTTATGCCATGCTGCTTGATAAAAGTGGATGCGCCGGTAGGGTTGTGCAGCATAGACGTGTGTATGCCGAACTTATTGGGCGAAGCAGTGTATTTGTACCATTTATCAGACACGATGCTAATGTAGAATATGGCGGCTATTGCAATGGCGATGTAGCCCGCGCGTTTTGATAGTGCCTGGTACATACCCATGGCCTGCATTTTGCCGCTAACGGCTATCCAACCGCCTAATAATGCCAGTGATGGTACCAGCGCAATTTGTGCAAATGGTATATTACGGTTGGCAGTAAGGGCGAGGTAACTGAATAGTAACAGTATCAGCAGGTAAGTAGTGGTGATAGGCGTGAAGAAAGTTTTTGCTTTCTTTTCTTTTATAGCAGTCCATACCATGCCTATCCAGTACAGGAAGGCAAAGCCTGTAAGCAGCCAGTGCCATTTGGCCTGCATGGTCCAGTAAGCGGCATCTTTATAAGAATATAGTTCTGTGGTATATTTATTAGCCCATACCTGCCTGTATATTTCAAAGGGCTGTTTCCAAAGCTGAATGGTATTGGGGTTGAGCAGTATGACAAATATGCATGCTGCAAATATGGCCAGGGCACGTGTAGCTTGCTGCAGGTATTCTTTTTGGCGTGTAAGGATGTAGGATATTACAGAACCGCTCACCGCAGTGCCTGCTATAACAATACCCACGGGGTAACCTTCATGCATATTGGCCCACAGGCATTGCAGCGGTACCAGCCACCATATTTTTTTGAATTCGAAAGATGGGCTGCGCCAAAGCAGGAAAAGATAAAC
>CAMLKS010000029.1 GCA_946480675.1 uncultured Bacteroidota bacterium | reverse complement strand
GCCGACCTGATAACCGAGATAATGGGTAATGGCTTCTCATCGCGCCTGTATCAAAGGTTGGTGAAGGAACAACAGTTGTTCAGCAATATCAGCTGCTACCATACCGGCAGCACCGACCCCGGCCTGCTGGTAATAGAAGGCAAAATAGTAGAGGGCAAAACACTGGAACAAGCCAATGCTGCTGTAGATGCCGAAATAGCTAAGCTGGTAAGCGGCGGCGTAACAGAAGAAGAACTGGCAAAAGCCAAGAACAAGATAGAGGCCATGATCACTTTCGAAGATATGACCCTGTTATCGCGCGCCAACAACCTGGCATTTTATGAGTTGCTGGGCGATGCCGCCCTCATCAATACCGAATGGGATAAATACAATGCCGTTACCGCAGCCTTCCTGCAGGAAACAGCAGCTACGGTATTTGCTCCGGAAAATGCCAATACACTGTTCTACAAGAAAAAATCTTAATCATATTTCCCCATCTTAAGCAATGCTTTTCGAAGGAAAATTTACAGAAGGCCAACAGGCATTCGATAACAGGATAACACAACTTTTCGGCATCCGATACCCCATCATACAAGCAGGTATGATATGGGCATCGGGCTGGCGGCTGGCAGCAGCCGTGAGTAATGCAGGCGGGCTCGGCATCATAGGCGCAGGCAGTATGTACCCAGATGTATTGCGCGAGCATATACAAAAATGCAAGCTGGCTACAGACAAGCCATTTGCGGTAAACCTACCATTGCTATACCCCGATATTGATAAGCACATTGCCATCATACTGGAAGAAAAAGTACCCATCGTTTTCACATCGGCGGGCAACCCTAAAACGTGGACGGGCAAGCTGAAAGAAAACGGCGTTACGGTAGTGCATGTGGTATCCAGCGCCAAATTTGCACGCAAGTGCGAGGAGGCGGGTGTAGATGCCGTAGTGGCCGAAGGCTTTGAAGCCGGTGGGCACAATGGCCGGGAAGAAACAACCACGCTTTGCCTTATCCCTGCCGTTCGCGAAGCAATCACTATACCGCTGATAGCAGCAGGTGGTATTGGCAGTGGCCGAACTATGTATAGCATAATGGCACTGGGCGCTGAAGCCGTGCAGGCAGGCAGCCGTTTTGTATGCACGCCCGAGGCATCGAGCCATATGGCGTTTAAAGAAGCGGTAGTAGCCACCGGTGAGGGAGATACCGTGCTGACCCTGAAAGAGTTGACACCTGTGCGCCTCATTAAAAATGACTTTTACAAAAAAGTAATAGCCGCCGAAGAAGCCGGTGCCGATAAAACCGCGCTGGAACTGCTGCTGGGGCGCGGCAGGGCAAAGAAAGGCATGTTTGAAGGCGACCTGCAGGAAGGTGAACTGGAAATAGGACAGGTAAGCAGTATGATAAAGGATATAAAACCCGCAGCCGAAATTGTACAGGAAATGTGGGCCGACTTTAAGAAAACGGCGCAAAATCCTTTCTTATATTAAGAAATAACATTACTTTCATGTACCTAAAAATTAGTCCCGATATGCAAAAACTATACTTAGCATTTCTTTTGATATTGTGTGGAACGGTTGCAAATGCCCAGATAAATGGCCCCGACACGGTGTGCCTGGGCACGCCTGTTAACTTTACCACTTCATATAATGCCAAGACTTATGCCTGGGCACCGGATACCATCTACACCAGCCCTATGGGCATGAGTGCTACAAAAGTGCTGCAGAAAGGCGACCTGGAGCAGCCACGTGGTATGGTCATCAAGCCGGAAGCAGGTAACTACTACGGCTTTGTGATAGAAAATGATGGAGAACTGATACGCATGGATTTCGGTTCAAACCCTACTTCTACACCTTCTACTACCAACCTGGGCGACCTGGGGGGTGTACTGGGCGATAGCTGCATAGGCCTGGATATAGCGCAGGATGGCGGTAGCTGGTATGGCTTCATTACCCGTAATAAAAGGTTGATACGCCTGAACTTTGGCAGCTCCCTGACCAATACACCAACAGCTACTGTGGTGGCTTCTCCCCTGGCTTATGGCTACCAGATAACACTGGTAAAATTCAACAGTGAGTGGCTGGGCTTTGTAGCAAACAGGTTTGGGTTTGGTGGCAACAATATTGCCCGGCTCGACTTTGGTAACTCACTTACCAACGTGCCTACTATGACTACTATCAGTAATTTCGGTGCAGTAAATGCCCCGGTAAATTTTTCGCTGTTTAATGATAATGGTGCATGGTATATGCTGGTAGTAAACCTTGGAAATGGTAACCTTACACGCTTCAGCTTCAGCACAAACCTGAAAAACAACAGCCCTGCAGCCATATCACTGGGTAACCCTAATAACAGGCTGTTCAACCCGCGCGCTATCAGTATCATAGCCGATGAAAATGACCTGTATGCTTTGATAACTAATGAAAGCAGCAGGGTTACCAAAGTATCATTCAGGAATGGCATTACCAACACACCAACGGCTACCGACCTTGGCAAATTCAGCATTGACGGCAGCAAAATAGCATTTACTTCCACCTTATGGCATAACAACCAACTGTACATGTTTGGTTCCAGCTATTCAGATACCTGCATTTACAGGTACAATAACATATACTCACTGCCTGCCAATTCGCAGACAGCACTGGCCAATAACGGTTTCTCTCAAACCATGAATAAAAAAGGCCTGCAAACCGTTACACTGCACTGCGACCAGGGTTTAACATCAGGCCCAAGGTCTTTCAGCAAAGAAATATTTGTGGTAGATGCCGTGCGCATAGCCATCAAACAGTGGGGCGACACGCTCTATGCATCCGGCACGCCTTGCGATAAATATGTATGGCGCTTTAACAACGTAGAAATACCCGGTGCAGAAGACGATACATTGATACCAACACAAGAAGGTATTTACAGCGTAACGGGTTCTATTTCTACTTGCTCAGATATTTCTACTTTCCAGTATTTCAGTGTGGGCGTGAATGGTGTTGCTAATGCACAAGCCCTGGATGTTTTCCCTAACCCATCTACCGGTTTGGTAAACATTAAAATTAATGGCATCAAAACAGCTAACGCTACCATCAAATGCTACAACATGCTGGGCACATTGGTAGCTACCAAAGAAGCTGCTGCTGTAAACAGCACGGTAAATACAGCACTCGATATGTCGGCACTGCCTAAGGGCACTTACCACATATCACTGCAAACTGCCGATGGCAGTCGCGTTTCAAAACAGGTAGTATTGCAATAACACAAACATTATGTGTAATAAAAAAGCCCCGCAATTGCGGGGCTTTTTTATATTCTTACTTGCTGGTTGCATACTAATCCAGCAGGTAACTGTCATTGTCCGATATCAGGTTCAGGTTTATCTGGTCCATGCCCGATATACCTTCTATGGAGCCTTTGATATTAGCTGCATTCAGCAATGCTTTCTCCAACTGTTTCTCACGTGCCTTCCATAGCTTCTCCATCTGTTCGCGCTCTTTTACTATCGACATGCGCATAGACAGGAAGCCCTCGCGTATCGCACTCCACTGTTCTGAAAATTCACTGCTGATAAGGTAGTTGTATAGCAGCGTCATCTTATCACCTTTATTCTCCTGGCTTTTCGATGCATTATATACACGTATGATAAGGTCGCGCAACACCGTAGTCAGCGCGCGCACTTCGCTGAAGGTACACACCCATACACCGTCCTTCTCCCCAAAGCAATCCATATCTTTCGGCATGGCCTGTGTTACCAGCACGGCAACATCAGCACCCTGGCTGCGCATATCGGCTTTCAGCTTTTCTATCCAGTCGCCGCCAAAGTTGGTGGTGCGTTTACTTTCATAAATGATTTTTCCGCATTCCTGGCCAAAGCTGTTGCGCACCGTTTGTATACAGTCAGCACCACGCACCCCTTTACCCACTTCGTTCACCATATCAAACGGAAAGGAACCACGCAGCATATCTTCCAGTATCAGTTCCTGCACCTCACCCTGCAGTTGCATGGAGCCTTGCTCCTGCTTACGGCGCATTTCATCGGTCAGCTTTTTCTGGTCTTCCAGTTGTTTTTCCAGCTCTTTCAGTTTTAGCTGGTGCTCATGGTCTTTCAGCTTATTACGCTCATCTTCTTCCCTGCGTATGGTTTCGGTAAGGCGCACCCGTTCGTCCAGCAGCATCTGCTGCAGCTTCAGGTCCAGCTCCTTTTCCTTGCTGATGATCTCCTGCTCTTTCTTTATGAATTCCAGTTCTTTTTCCCGGGCAGCTTTCAGCTTATATTCATTCTCCGCATTCGATTGCTGCAGCAGTTTCATCTGCACTTCATAATCGCCTGCTATCTGCTTGCGTATGTGTTGCTCCATCTGCGCAGCCTGCTCCGCTTCTTTCCGCTTAAACTCGTCTTCCTTTTTGCGCTGCCACTCCACCATCTGCGAGCGTAGTTTTTTCTCTACCTCGTCGCGTATGGCATCGTTCGGCTCAAACTCGTGCGCACAGCTAGGACATATTATCGTTGTATTCATACTTTATCTCTGCCTTGGAAAATACGAAGTTCGGATTTATGTAGCATCGATTCGCTTTATTATTTTTATGTACTTTTCAGTCCCCATGCGCTTGAAATATATTGTTTTTCTATGCTTCATTTTGAAGGCATTGCCTATGTACGGGCAGCTAAATGATGCTGCCCAGAAAAGCTATGAAAAGGCTATGGGCTTCATGCTGAAAAAAGACAAGGCAAAAGCCATAGCGCACATGACCGATGCCATACGGCAGGATAAAACCTTTGCCGATGCCTACAGTGCACTGGGCGAATGGTATTTCCGCGATCATAAATATGCACTGGCCGTGCAGGTATTTAAAGATGCATCCAACAATTGCCGGAACGGTGCTAAGTTGTTTGCATTGCCTTTAGCCAAAAGCTATTTATCAAACTACGAACCCAATGTAGCCCTGCAGATCATCAATAGCTTTGGCACTGTAAAGGAGCGCAATAGTTGGACATTGCTGCGAGAACAGGCCTATTTCATGCGGCAGGCACTGGCACAACCGCTGCCCGATACGCCACGCAATATGGGCATCCGCATCAATAGCCCGGAACCTGAAATGTATCCATGCCTTACGGCAGATACGCTCAATCTTTTCTTTACCCGCCGGCTGAATGGGATTGATGATGATTTCTATACATCGCACGTAGATAGCTGTGGCGGATGGTTTACCGCCCGCAATATGGGCTCTCCGCCTAATACACTGCACCACGAATCGGCACAAACCATTTCGGGCGATGGACACTACCTGTTCTTCATGCGTTGCGATAACCGTAGCGAAAATGGCTGGGACCAGGGTGGCTGCGATTTGTATATGGCCTATACTGCCGATAGCATCTGGAGCCAGCCGGAAACTTTTGGTGCTACCATCAATACACCGGCCTACGAAGGCATGCCCTGCCTATCGCCCGATAACAGGGAACTGTATTATGTAAGCAACCGCGAAGGCGGCTTTGGCGGAATGGACATCTGGATGTCGAAGTTTGAGAATGGGCTGTGGCAGGCGCCTCGCAACCTGGGCCCGGAAGTAAATACACCGGGCGATGAGACGGCACCATTCATCCATATAGATAACAATACACTGTACTTTGCCAGCAATGGCCACCCCGGCATGGGCGGTATCGACTTGTATTACAGCCGACGTATCAATGACACCACATGGGGCAGCCCGCAGAATATGGGCTACCCGCTTAATACCGCTGCTGATGAGAACAGCATATGCGTAACCATAGATGGCCAGCGTGCCTACCTGGCATCTGACAGGGATAGTGCCGGTGGCAATTTTGATATCTATGAAACCCGCCTGCCGCGCCAGTTGCAGCCCGTACCGGTGGCTATCATCAAAGGCTTTTCTGTAGATAGCATCAGCCGTGAAAAACTAACGTATACCAGCATTTATATCAACGACCCTAAGACCAATACCCCCGCATACCATTATGTATCCAACCGGGGCGATGGCAGCTATATGATAACTCTGCCTGCGGGTTACAACTATACCTATGCTGCCGACCGCATCGGCTATAGTGAAATAACCGGCAACATAGACCTTACAGGCAAAGAAAATATTGAGAAGCTGAGCTACGACATAGCACTGCTGCCGCAGGGCTACCAGAAACCCATATACGATACATTGATAGGTACCATTCATTTCCCCATCAATAGCAAAAACCTGAACGATTCTGCAAAAGCAGCGATACAAAACATCCTGTCGCCTTGGCTCGACCAGAAGGATATTATAGTGATGGTGAATGGCTACACCGATAACTCCGGCAACCCGATGCTGAATGAAGAGCTGTCGTACCTGCGCGCCGGCCTTGTGGGCACCGAAATAAGCACCCTGGGTATAGACCCTGTAATGATAGAAGCACGCGGCTGGGGAGAAGCCAACCCTGTGGCCCCCAACGAAACGGATGAAGACCGCAACCTCAACCGCAGGGTAGAGATCATCATAAGGCGCTGAGTACATATACCGCTTTATTAGCATAGATTATACTGCGTCAGCTTCACTGTTTTTTTCTACTTTTACCCTGCAATAAACTGAATTATCAAATATATGGCTCATCAATTGTTACAAGGAAAGAAAGGCATCATCTTCGGCGCGCTCGACGAGCGTTCTATAGCATGGAAAACAGCCCTGCGTGCTGTTGAGGAAGGCGCTGAAATAGTGCTGACCAATGCCCCCATCGCTATGCGTATGGGCAAGATAAATGAACTGGCAAAACTTTGTAATAATGCCCCTGTGATACCAGCCGATGCCACATCTGTAGCCGACCTGGAAAACCTGCTGCAAAAAAGCATGGAACATTTTGGTGGTAAGGTAGATTTCATCCTGCACTCTATTGGCATGTCGCCCAATGTGCGCAAGGCGATACCTTATACAGATACCAATTACGATAACTTCCTGAAAACACTGGATATATCTGCTCTTTCGCTGCACAAAGTGCTGCAAAGTGCCATGAAGCTGGATGCTATAAAAGAATGGGGTTCTGTAGTAGCCCTTACCTACATAGCGGCACAACGCACCTTCCCCGGCTACAATGATATGGCCGAGGCTAAGGCACTGATGGAAAGCATAGCACGCAGCTTTGGCTACCACTACGGTTTTGCTAAAAAGGTACGTGTGAATACCATTTCACAATCGCCTACCATTACTACCGCCGGTTCGGGCGTATCGGGCTTCGATGCCTTCTTTACCTATGCCGATAAAATGTCGCCATTGGGCAATGCTACCGGTGAGCAATGTGCAGACTACTGCCTGAGCCTCTTCAGCGATTATACAAAGATGGTAACGATGCAGAACCTCTTCCACGATGGTGGCTTCTCCAACACAGGTGTTAGCCAGGCTGTCATCGAAGAAATGGAAAAAGCAGCGAAGGCTTAATCACAATCCTAAAAACAGCAATAAATCTTTTCATGAATCGTTTTAAGCGTATGCAGTTGACTAAATGGAGTGGCTTATTGCTGTTAAGTATATTCTTCTACCAATCGCAGGCGCAGGTAATAGGTGGCAATTATGCCATGGAATACCTGCGCCTGCCTAATTCCCCGCATATATCGGCGCTGGGCGGCATGCATGTGGCCAGTTCCGACCAGGATATATCTTTTGCAGGACAAAACCCTGCCTTGATGCGCCCTACCCTGCACAACCAGTTGGGCCTCAATTACAATATTTACTACTCAGGTGTGGGCATTGCCAACCTGCTGTATGGCTACCACCTGCCAAAGATCAATACTTCATTTGCCCTCGGCGTGCAGTACATCAACTATGGCAAGTTCACACAGACGGACAATGTAGGAAATGAGTATGGTGAGTTTCGTGCTACGGACTATGCCATATCACTTACCGCATCGCGCCAGTACCGCGAAAAATGGCGCTATGGTGCTACGCTGAAATATGCAGGCTCCAAGCTCTATGATAAATCGGCAATGGGTGTGATGGCCGATGTAGGGGTCAGCTATTACGATACGGCCAGCCTGTGGCATATAGGCATCGTAGCGAAGAACATCGGCTACATGGTGAAGAAGTACAACCCTTCCAACCCTGCAGAACCACTACCTTTCGATGTGCAGATAGGTATATCCAAACAGTTCAAACACCTGCCGTTGCGTTTGTTCACTACCATTCATCACCTGTACGAGTGGGATGTGCGCTACGACAATCCTGCCGATGCGGAAGTCAACCTTTTCGGGGGACAGGATAGCAGTACCAAAAAGAAATCACATTTTACCGATAAGTTGTTCCGCCACTTCATATTTGGTGCAGAAATCACGCTTGCAAAGCGCCTTACCATTACCGGTGCCTACAATCACCTGCGCCGTAGCGAAATGGCGATAAAAGACAAATCGGGCCTTGCAGGCTTCTCATTTGGGGCAGGTTTATACCTCAATAAATTCCAGGTGCATTATGCACGCTCATATTACCACCTTGCAGGTGCTTACAATGAAATAGGCATCAATATGCAGTTGAATAAGCTATTCGGCATTGGCAAGTTTGGCGACAAAGTGAACTGGAGCGATACCTACCAGGGCTGGTAATATCTTACTCCTCTTCTTTCTTTGCTTCCCCGTGATGCGGAAAATTGAATAACAGCGAGCTAAGCACCGGCAGTATAAATATGGCAATGCTTACAAACGATGTAATGATATCGCCCCATATTACCGGGTGTTCGCCATGCGGCAGGTGTTTGCCTTGCGATTCTAAGCACGATTGCGGCCCTTCGAGAAACAGTGCAAAGGATGAACATGGCTGAAAGTGTGCAAACATGGAAAGTGTCAGTTTACAACCCAGCAGCGCTATTACAATATAGGCACAGGTATCCAGGAAGGGGTATTTTTCCATCAGCCTTACAAAGCCTTGCGCCACAAAGCGCATAGCCAGGATGCCGATGAACACACCTGCCCATATAAGCACAATGTTTTTGGTATAAGCATTGGCCGCTATTACATTATCTATAGAAAAGGCAAGATCCATCAGTTCCACCAGTATCACCGTTGCCCAGAAAGGGCCGAAAGCCCCCAGTGTTTTGCGATAGAGCCAACTCTTATGTGCTTGTTCCAGTTCTTCTTCTATCAGTTGTTCTTCACTTTTCTTTTTGCGGAAGAAGAAGTGCTTAATAGCCAGTATCAATAAATAAATGCCGCCTACGGGCTTAAACCACCATACCTGTATCAGCAGGGAGGCAAACAGCAGGCAGATACCACGGAAAACATACGCACCAATAATACCATACTTCAATGCCTTCTTGCGCTGGTCCTTTGGCAAATCCAGCACCATAGTAGCCAGTACGGCGGCATTATCTACAGAAAGCAGGCTTTCTATTAAAATCAGGTTGAGAACAACGACCAGCGATGGCCCGGGGTTGGCAATGATCTGCCCAAAGAGCTGCTCCAGATTTTCCATTAGTAAACGTAGTGCGCCAAAGTTAGCATCTTACCACTAATCACGGTGGCAGGAACAACACATTATTATTTTAACAGCTTGATGTATTCCACTGCCGACCCGTTGATGCTCACAGAAAGCACATATACACCTTTGGGCAAGTCTACTGCAGGTATTGCTAAGTTATCGGCGCCGGCACCCTTCCATAGTACTTTTCCTGCCATATCGCTAAGGCGACAATAACTGTTCAGCGGCATATGGCGTATATACCATGCATCAATAGCAGGGTTTGGCGATACGAATATATTGCTTTGCACCACGTCTTCAATACCAACAATAGTGGCATCTTTTGTAATAAATACCGAACGGTTCAGCACATGGTTATTGGGGTCTATTTCAAAGCCGGTCATTGCATTGTCCCATTCCAGCGTGTAGGTTTGGCTATTCGCATTATTATATAGCTTAATGATTTTATCACCCGCTGCCGACTTCAGCTTCACTTCCAGCGGCATGTGGAAACAGGCTACCGATGCAGGCTTGCTGGTGGTCTGAGTTATCTGCAGGTACACTTTATTACCATCCTGGTACCACTTGCCGCCATATGTAGGGTACCCCTCGCCATATACCCATTGGTTGAAGAAGGTATCGAGGTCGGTGCCATATACCTGCTCTGCTATGGTTTGCAGGTCGGCTGTCATGGCAAGGCCGCGGGCATATTGCTGCTGGTATGTTTTCAGCACCCGGAAAAAGAGGCTGTCCTGTGGTGCCAGGTAGCGTAGCATATGTGTTACCGATGCGCCTTTTTTGTACGTCAATGCGCCGTCAAAAATGCGGTTCACACTCGTTGTATCATCTACATATACACTGCCGGCACCTACCATCGCCGAACCAAATACACCGGTACGGTAAGCCGTAGTAGCCGCTGCTCCGCGAAACTGTTCTACAAATAATTGTTCGCAGTAAGAAGCAAAGCCTTCGCTCATCCATATATCGCGCCAGCTGGCATACGTTACGTTGTTGCCCCACCATTGGTGCCCCAGTTCATGCGCTATCAGGGTTACATCGTTGTAGCCCCCGGTACCCAGGGTCGTCATGGTCTGGTGTTCCATACCCCCCATCAGTGGCGACATGCAGTGGCCATACTTTTCCCTATCAAAAGGATAGCGGCCAAACAACGTAGAGAAATGGTCTATTATCATTCCCGTGCTATCCAGCGCAGCTTTTGCCTGCGGTGTAAAATGCCCCGGTGTGTTATATACATAGTTCTGCACCAGCATCGAGTCGTTGCTGCCATCGGTAAAGTGCATATAGTAGCTATACTCATTGTAAGGTGCTACGGCTACAGATACCAGGTAATAATCTATAGGATATACTGTCTTCCATTCATAGCGCAGCTGGTTGCCGGGCAGCGTTGTAGTATGCATCAGCAATCCGTTACTACCCACTTTCAAGGTATCAGCTACCGTAACCCACATATCCACACTGTCTATCTTATCGGTAAGCGATTGTTTGCATGGCCACCAGTCATCGGCAAACAGGTCATCGCTGATAGAGTACATCAGCTTGAAACCATCTGCGGTAGCAACAGGGTGCAGCCCACCTGTGAAGAACTGCCCGTTCCCTGCATTGGCCTGCCCGTGATAAAATACCTGCGCGGTAAAGCTTGTGCCATTCACTAATGGCGCCACCAGGCTCACTCTATGTACACTACCTGTGCTAACCACCGGCAGCACCTGCCCGTCCACCTTTACGGAATCAAGCGTCAGCAGGTCATTCAGCTCAAAGGCATATATGCCCATGGCAGGCACCACTACTTTAGCTGTTGTGGTCACGTTACCGCTTACCTCGGTAGATGTATTGGTGAGGGCAATATCAAACTTCACATGCTTTATGTCATAATCATTCTCTTCTGGTGTTGCTACTGTTGTTTTTGCACCGGTGCCTTGCTGCTGCCTGCGGTCGGCACATAGCTGGCTTGCATTGCCACCCTTGGCCGTAGCGGTTTGCACCAGCAGGCAACACAATACTATAGGTAAACATCTTATCATACAGCAGTTATATTTTTATCAGTTTTAGGGTAGCTATCTTCTTTTCGTTTTGCATTATAGTGAGTATGTACATACCCTTGTGCAGGTAGTTGGCATCTATCACGCTGCTCTTTGCTGCACCATTGTTATATTCCACCAACCTGCCCACGAGGTCTGTCAATCTCATTTCACAACCTTCCGGCAACCCTGCCACATACCAATAGTCTTGCGAGGGATTGGGAAACACTATAATGCTGTTTGAAGTTAGTTCATTTAACCCTAATTGCGGGTCGCGCCTGTTTATGTTTTCACCATTCAGTATCCAATTGTCAGGGTCTATCTCCACCTGGGTTATCATTTTGTTCCAGCTCAGCTTTACCATTTGCTCATAGCTGTTGTTGTGAAGAATGATGGTGGTATCGCCCTGCGGCCCCATCAGCCTTATTGGCACCGGCATATCATACGCCGCTACAGACTGTGGCACAGCCGTTTCCTGTTGCAGTTTCAGGAATACATCTGTCTTTATCTTGTTCCAGGTAATGCTATATACCGGATAGCCTTCGCCATATATCCATTGATTGAAAAATGTAGTGAAATCCTTTCCGGTCATCTCTTCTGCCAATGCTTTAAAATTCGCAGTGGTGGCATTACCAAAAGCATACCTGCTTTGATAAGCCTTTAGTAATGTAAAGAACTTTTCATCATCATCCATAAGATAGCGTAGCATATGTATCACCGCACCGGCTTTGTCGTACGATAACCTTCCGTCAAATATGCGGTCATCGTTTGTGGTATCATCTACATACACGGCGCCACCCTTTGCCTCTGCTGATATGACCCTGTTATGTATGGTGCGCATATGCGCTACTGCATCACCAGGGCGCCAGCGTTGCAGGAACAAGTATTCGCCATACGTAGCAAAACCTTCATTCAGCCATATATCCCGCCAGGAGGCACAGGTAACATGGTTGCCAAACCATTGATGCGCTAGTTCATGCGCCGTCAGCAGCGGCCCAAAATCGCCTTGCGTAGTCATGGTCTGGTGTTCCATGCCGCCCGGTAGCGGCACTAAGCAGTGCCCATACTTTTCTTTATCAAAAGGATAAGGGCCAAATATTTCTGCAAAGTACTGCAGCATCTGTGCAGTGCTGTCTATACCCGCTTTATAGGTTTGCAATGCATTCGGCACATCGTAGATAAAATTCTGCACCGGCAATGGCATGCTGCTGCCGGGCATGGCTACATTGAAACTGTAATCGGTATAGGGCGCTACTGCAGCCGATAGCAGGTAATAGGCAATGGGGTAGTTTGTATGCCATTCATAACGCTGGTAGCCATTGCCTAATGCGGTCACATTTTTAAGCAATCCATTACTGCCTGCCTTCAGCCCGCCGGGGATGGTTATCCATATGTCTGCACTGTCTATCTTATCCGTCAGCGATTGCTTGCAGGGCCACCACCTGTTGGCCATATACGGTTCGCTCAGTGTGTAGGTCACCATCACTCCCCAGGGGTCGGCTACGGTGTTATTAATGCCCGTTCTGTAATAGCCATTCCCGGGGATGGGTTGCCCGTGATAATGCACCCTTGCCGTAAAGCTTTGCCCGGCATTCAGCGGTGCAGGCATAGTGACGGTATGCACTAATCCATTACGTGTAACTGTTGCGGGTATATCATTAATAAAAACAGAATCGGCAACCAATGGTGTATCCAGCTCAAATACATAGGCTGACATCGCTTCGGCCA
>CAMLKS010000028.1 GCA_946480675.1 uncultured Bacteroidota bacterium | reverse complement strand
GCTTTACCGGTTCCGGTAACAGTTCTTCACCAAACAGTGTAAGGACTTTTACAGACATCAGTACAAATTAACGAAAAAAAATCTAGCATGGGTAGATATATAAAATCCGCCCATGTATATACAAGTATTAAGGAAAACATAGTGTTGCCCCTTGGTTTTTACCTAAATTTGCAGTTCAATATTTTATTAGCATCCATGCAATTATCAACATTGTATGAACGCGCCCTGAAGTTCGAATTTTTGAGTGCTGAAGAAGGCGTGTTCCTGTTTGAAAATGCTCCCCTTGCAGAGTTGATGTTCGTGGCCAATGAGCTGCGGAAGATACAGGTACCTCACGGTAAAGTAACGTGGATTATAGACCGTAACATGAATACCACCAACGTGTGCGTAGCCAATTGCAAATTCTGCAATTTCTACCGCATACCGGGCCATGCTGAGTCTTATGTTACGGATATAGAAACCTACAGGAAGAAGATAGAAGAAACCTTCCGCTATGGTGGTGAGCAGTTGCTGCTACAAGGCGGGCACAATCCGGAATTGGGACTGGACTATTATACCGACCTGTTCAGGCAATTGAAAGAAATGTTCCCTAACCTGAAGCTGCACGCTTTAGGGCCACCCGAAGTAGCGCACATCTGCAAAGTATCGGGCGTGAGCCACAGGGAAGCATTGCTGGCGCTGAAAGAAGCGGGCATGGATAGCATGCCCGGCCCCGGTGCAGAGATACTGAACGACCGCGTGCGCCGCCTGATATCGAAAGGCAAATGCGGTGCGCAGGAATGGCTGGACATCATGCATGAAGCACATAAGGTGGGCCTTACTACCAGCGCTACTATGATGTTTGGCCACGTGGAAACCGTGTACGAGCGTTTTGAGCACTTGGTGAAACTGCGCGAAGTGCAGGCTAAAAAACCGGAAGGTGCTAAAGGCTTTATCGCCTTTATACCATGGACATTCCAGGATGTAGATACATTGCTGCGCCGCATACGCGGCACTAAAAACCTGACCACGGGCGAAGAGTATATCCGTATGATAGCCCTGAGCCGCATCATGCTGCCGAATGTGAAGAATATACAGGCATCGTGGCTGACAGTGGGCAAGCAAATAGCACAAATGTGCCTGCATGCCGGTGCCAATGATTTTGGCTCTATCATGATAGAAGAAAATGTAGTAAGTGCTGCCGGCGCGCCACACCGCTTTACCTACAAGGGCATACAGGAAGCCATAAACGAAGCGGGCTTTGTAGCGCAGCTGCGCAACCAGCAATACGAGTTCCGCGCCATACCGGAAACCATCGAAGAGCAGGTAATCAATTACTAAATACATACGTAATCTATACGAAGGGCTGCACGGATAATGCAGCCCTTTTCTTATTTTGAGGCCATGCTGATACTGGCACTTTGTTGTTTTGCTTTCTTCGCCGGCTTTATAGATGCTATGGTGGGTGGCGGTGGTTTGTTGCAATTGCCGGCCTTCTTTGTATTACAGCCACACTTGAGCCTGGTACAAACATTGGCCACCAACAAAACAGCTTCTTTCTTCGGCACGTCTGTATCGGCCTACCGCTATATCAAAAAAGTAGAAATAGACTGGAAGCATCTGACACCTGCTATCGTTACGGCATTCATCTGTTCGCTAAGCGGTGCACTACTGGTAAGCCATGTGCGCAAAGAGCAGTTCATGCCCTTTATTTTGATAGTGCTGGTGTTGGTACTACTCTATACCGTTTTTAAAAAAGAGTTGGGCCTGCATCATGTAGATAAATCACTGACGCGAAGGCAATACCTGCTGTATGCCATAGGTACAGGTGCCATCATTGGCTTTTACGATGGGCTGATAGGCCCCGGCACGGGCAGCTTCCTTATATTTTCTTTCGTGGTTTTATTCGGCTACAACTTCCTGCATGCATCTGCCAATGCCAAGGTCATCAACTGTTTTACCAATATATCAGCCCTGCTGTTCTTTCTGATACAGGGCAATATCATCTGGCATATAGCTATACCGGTAGGTGCTGCCAATATGCTGGGCAGCTATGTAGGCTCGCACGTAGCATTAAAAAAAGGGAGTGGTTTTATACGCCTGTTCTTTATACTGGTAGTATTGGCACTGATAGCCAAGCTGGGGCTCGATTATATCAAACCATAATATTCAGCTTCGCCAATCGCTCTATAGCCTGCACTATGGTTTCTTCTTTTTTGGCAAAACAAAAACGTACCAGTTTATCATCTTTTTTGTGGCGATAAAAAGCACTGATGGGAATGGTAGCCACACCATGCTCACGGGTTAGCCACTGGGCAAATTCCGTATCGGGCATATGGCTGATGTGGGCATAGCTGGCTGTTTGGAAATAGCTGCCCGCCGCAGGCCGGTGTATGGTAAATGGCGTTTGCGATAGCAGTTCTAAAAAGTTGTCACGCTTTTGCTGCATCATATCGGCCACTGCCGGCAGGTCGGGTAGCGACAGGTAGTGTGCCAGTGCATACTGTGCCGGTGTATTTACCGAAAAGCACAGGAACTGGTGTATGCGCCTGAAAGCAGTTGTAAATGCCGGTGGCGCTATACAGTAACCTATTTTCCAGCCGGTGTTGTGAAACACTTTGCCGAATGAATAAAGTACAAAACTACGCTGCCTTAATTCTTCATGTTGCAATACACTATAGTGCTGCTTGCCATCATATACCAGTTGCTCATACACCTCATCGGATAGAATAATGATATTGGTATCTTTTACCAGCGATGCCAGCATATCCCAATCTTCCTTGCTCCAGATAGCACCTGTAGGATTATGCGGGGTATTAACGATGATGGCTTTGGTACGCAGGTTGATGGCTTGCTCCACGCGCTCCCAATCTACTGTAAAGCCGGGTGCTTGCAGTGATATGGTGATAGCCTTAGCGCCATTGGTTTCTATATTAGGTATGTAGCTATCATAAGCCGGCTCCAGTACTATCACTTCATCGCCGGGCTCCAGTATGGTAGTAAAGGCAGTATAAATAGCATAGGTAGCGCCGGGTGTTATAGTCAGTTCCGTATCCGCATCTATATGCAGGCCATAACGTTTCTTAAAGTCGGCAACTATGGCTTGCCTCAGTTGCGGCAGCCCCGGCATGGGTGCATACTGGTTAAAGCCTTTTAGTGCTGCCTCATGCAGCGATTGCGATAAGCGTTCATCAATAGCAAAATCAGGAAACCCCTGCGACAGGTTGATGGCATTATACTGCTGAGCTAATCCGCTCATCACGGTAAAAATGGTCGTCCCTTCTGCAGTATGTTTATGAGGCAGCAGCATATCGTTACAGGAATTTTTCGCCTTTGTTACGTTTCACTTCTGCCACGTATTCTTTTATCTGCTGTTCGCGGTTTCGTTCGCATATCAGCAGCACATCCGGGGTATCTATCACAATAAACTGCTC
Source organism: uncultured Bacteroidota bacterium (assembly GCA_946480675.1). The sequence continues at coordinate 9,800 of CAMLKS010000028.1, read as the reverse complement.
CAGCCCCTGCACCACCAATAGCTTTTCATTCGGCACTTTTATCATGCATTCACTGGCATCTATCACCATCACATTATCTCCATATACCGCATTACCCAGGTAGTCTTTTTCAGAATTTTCATAAGCACTTTCCCATGTACCCAGGTCGCACCAGCCAAAGTAAGAAGGTATCACAAATACATTCTTAGCTTTTTCCATAATGCCGTAGTCGATGGAGATGTTGGTGCACTGTGAGTATAAGTTGCTGATCACTTCAGCCTCCCTGGGTGTATTGTATACATTCTTGGCCATCGTAAACACCTCATGCATTTCAGGCAGGTATCTCTCCAGCGCTTCCATAATGGTTTTTACATTCCATACAAAGATGCCAGAGTTCCAAAGAAAATCGCCGCTCTTGAGGAAAGTGCGTGCCAGCTCAAGCGATGGTTTTTCGGTAAATGTCTTCACACGGTATACCATATCCAGTTCTTCTTCTACATCATACTGTATATAGCCATAACCGGTATCGGGGCGTGTTGGCTTGATGCCCAGCGTAAGCAGCGCATCATGGTTGGATACGAAGTTGAGTGCATCCAGTGCCGTGCGCTCAAATGCACGCTCATCCATTATCAGGTGGTCGGCGGGCGACATGATGATGTTTGCATTCGGGTTTAGCGACATCATTTTATGCGCAAAATAAGCAGCGCAGGGTGCGGTATTTTTGCGTGATGGCTCGCTGATGATGTTGGCATCATTTAGCTCCGGTATCTGCTCTTTCAGCGTTTGTATATATTGCTGGTTGGTGATGAAGTATATGTTTTCCTGCGGACATATATGCTTAAAGCGTTGGTAGGTCCATTGTATCAGCGACCTGCCGGTGCCCAGTATGTCTATAAACTGCTTAGGATATCCTGTACGGCTAACAGGCCAGAAACGGCTGCCGATACCACCGGCCATTATGGCCACATAATTATTCTGATTGCTCATGTGTGCTATCTATCGAGAGAGATGTGCTAAAAATACTATAATTCACCCGATTATATAACAAAACAGCCCCGCACATGCGGAGCTGCTATATAATCGTATTAAAAATTAACTTATGCTTTATTCTGCTTCTGCTACTACTTCCTTCACTTCCGGTATCATGCGCTTCATCATACCTTCAATACCTGCCTTCAGCGTTATCATAGATGATGGGCAGCCTGAGCAGGAACCCTGCATCATCAGCTTCACCACACCATTATCATAACCTTTGTAGCTAATGGCGCCACCATCCATTTCCACCGCCGGTTTCACGTAGTTTTCCAGCAGTTCCTTTATGCGTTTCACCACATCGGTATCGTCTTCGTTTATGGTATTGGCTTCTACTTTTTTCACTACCAGTTCATCATTCACCACCGCTTTACCTTCTTCCAGGTATTGCTTCAAAAACTCACGTATGGTAGGTATTACTTCTTCCCATTGCGTTTCAGGTGTTTTGGTCAGCGTTACAAAGTTGCTGGCAATAAACACACTGCGTATAAAGGGGAAACCGAATAATTCTTTTGCTAAAGGTGATGGTGTGGCACTTGCTTCCTCAGGAAAATCAATGCTTTTACCGGGATACAGCAACTTATTGGCCACAAACTTCATCGTTTCGGGGTTAGGGGTCATCTCCGTATAAATACTCACGATGGTATTTCCTGTCTTCAACATGGTATGATCAATTTTGTACAAAAATACTTATTTCCAAGCTATGCCCTAATCAATTAAGGTAATATGTGTAGTGTGGAAATTAATTCCCCAAAAAATAAGGGTTTCAGCATCCTTATATTTTCTTTAACAGATTATAATTCTCTGAAAAACAACTAATTGATTCATACATATATTAGCATGCCCTTCTCAGGCATCGCATGGCGCTTGGAACAGTTTTTAAAACACATAGGCAGAACAATGATTTTGTAAAACTATTAAAACCGATATATATGAAAATGATGTTTTCAGCGCTTGTAATGATCGGGATGATGCATTTCGGCGCAGCGGCTCAAAGTAAGTTCGACCAGAATTTTAAAGTATGCCGTATAGATGATAAATACGCTACCTGCGATGAAAATACACCTTCGGTAGTAGTTACGAAAAAGGCAAAGGATAAAAATCAAAAAACCATTGATGGTTTACGCAGGATGGATAGCTATACATACGTAGCACCAAAACCTGCACCTGTACCTATACAACTGGCTACCAGTGTGAAACGTAACCCACGGTTCCTTGTCTCTTACGATGACCCTCAGGCGCCATACTTAGGTGAAGAAAGCATGGTTAATGACGGGGTGCAGAAAAACAAGCAACGTAACCTGAATTACCTGGATGGCAGCGTACAACGCCCACCTAGCGATGGCGGTAATTCAGACAGAAAATAAATAAGATGTGTGTGTTTTAGATAGGCGGCTGTTTCTTACGGGGCAGCCGCCTCCTTATATCTAGCGGGCATCAAAGTCTACTACTACCCTTTCTGTTTTAGGGTGCGACTGGCAGGTAAGTATGAAGCCCTTCTCTATCTCGTCTTTTTCCAGCGCATAATTCACTTCCATATCCACTGCACCTTCTACCAGCTTGGCACGGCAGGTACTGCATACACCGCCTTTGCAGGCATAGGGCAGGTCGGCACCATGCTTCAAGGCGGCATCCAGTATATTATCGCCGCCATAAACCAGGTTCATATCAAACGTAGCACCATCCAGCGTGATGGATACTTTGCTCATGGCTGATGTATCATGGGCATGTGCGGCGGCCCATTTTTCACGTGCTGCTTTCGGCTGGTCAGGAGATGTAAACAGCTCTATATGCACACTTTCTGATGGCATACCCATGTCTATCAACTGCTGGCGCACAGCTAATATCATATCCTCCGGCCCGCAGATGAATGCCTCATCTATCGTATTGATATTTATCAGCGAATCGCAGAAGGCAGCGCATTTTTCTGCATCTATACGGCCATTGAACAGGGGAATATCCATCTGCTCGCGGCTCAGTATATGGTACACCCGCAGGCGCTGCATGTATGTATTCTTCAGGGCTTCTATGGCTTCGCGAAAAATGATGGTCTGGCGGCTGCGGTTGCCATATATCAGGGTAAAATGGCTATCCGGTTCATTGTCCAGCACTGTTTTCATAATGCTCATCACCGGGGTAATACCACTACCTGCTACAATGGCCAGGTATTGTTTATTGGGCTTCGCTGCACTTTTGGGAGAAAATTTACCCATCGGCGGCATCACTTCCAGCACATCGCCGGCCTTCAATACGGTATTAGCGTGGGTAGAAAATTTCCCGTCCTCTACCTTCTTTACCGCTACACGTAGCTCACCATCATTAGGGCTCACACATATGGAGTAAGAACGGCGCACTTCTGCACCATCCAGTTGGGTGCGGAAAGTAAGGTACTGGCCCGCTGCAAAGGCGAAGGTTTCTTTCAGATTTTCAGGCACTTCAAGTGCTACAGATACGCAATCGGCCGTTTCAGGTCGTACTTCTTTTACTTTTAATTCGTAGAACTTTAGTGCTGACATCTTTATAACAACGCTTTAAGCGCTGGCAAAAATAGCTAAAAATACCTGTCAGAAAGATGATTTTACCCCAACATCGCTTCCAGCGCCTCGCGTTTTATCATGGTAAATACCTTCTTACCATCGGGGGTGTATTCAGGCTGAAAGCAGGCAAAAAGCTCGTCTATCAGCGCTTGCTGCCCTTCTGTATGCTGTATGGCATCGGTATTGCGCGAGAGGCGGCGGGCCATATTGGCCAGCAGCATATCGGTACGACGGGCTACGGCATCGGGGGCTTCGTGTTTCAGTTGGTCTACCACCTCGTCCAGCACATTTTTCTCCTCACCGGCAGGCAGCCCGGTGGGCACACCCTGTACTACAAAGGTATTCTGCCCAAAGGGTGAAATGTCAAAACCAATACGTGCCAGGTCAGCCAGGGCATCGTTCAATAATATAGCATCCTGCGGTGCCAGTTCATACGATATGGGGAATAACAATTGCTGCGATGGAGTGTTGCCATTGTTCCACTCGGCCAGCAGGCGTTCATACCATATACGCTCCTGTGCGCGGCGTATATGCACCAGCACCAACCCCGATTTTACGGTCGTCACCAGCATAGCGCCCTGTACAGATATAATGCTGTTGCCGCTATTGCCGGCGGGTGCCTTATCATTGGTGCCATGCAGGTTGCCGGTTTGTGCATAGTGGCTGTGCGGCACTTCATGTGCGGGTATCAGGTTTTCCGTATTCTCTTGCGATGGTGTTACGGTATTGGCTATTTCATATAGGTCTTTCCATTGCTTCAGGGCATCTTTCTTTTCTATAAAGTGCGCCTGGTTCTTATTGCTGAAAGAATTGTAGAGGTAGCCCTTCTCGGTATCTGCCTTCTGTTTTTCCGTAGTAGGCAGTTGTATGCTGGATAGCTGCTGTATTTCCGGGCTTAGTGTAAAATCGAGCGATGGGGCGATGTTATACTTTGCCAGTGCATGCTTCACAGCTGCATTCAGGTAAGCATACATCATCCGGTCATCTTCAAATTTCACTTCCTGCTTGGTGGGGTGCACATTCACATCCACGCGTGCCGGGTCTACTTCCAGGAATAGTACATAGAACGGAAAAGATTCCTTTTCTATCAATCCCTCGTATGCCTGTACCAATGCATGATGCAGGTAAGCATTGCGTATAAAACGGTTGTTGATAAAGAAGAACTGCATACCACGCGTACGGGTAGCCGCTTCCGGCTTTCCTATGAAGCCCGATATATTCAGCATATCGGTCTTCTCTTCTACCGGCACCAGGTTCTTTTCGTATGAATTGCCCAGCAGGCCTTTAATGCGCGTTTTCAGGTTGCCGGCTTCCAGGTGAAACTGCTCGGCACCATTGTGCCATAGCTTAAAGGCTATCTGCGGATGCGCCAGTGCTATGCGAGTAAACTCATCCACTATATGGCGGAATTCCGTGGTATTACTCTTCAGGAAATGCCTGCGGGCGGGCACATTGTAAAACAGGTTCTTTACCATGATGTTGGTGCCCGGTGCCGTAGCGCAGGGTTCCTGTGTCTTTACTTCCGTAGCCTCTATCACCAGCCGGCTGCCTACTTCGTTATCGTGCTGGCGGGTTTTCATTTCTACTTGTGCCACCGCTGCTACAGATGCCAGCGCCTCTCCCCGAAAACCCATGGTGCGGATGGAGAACAGGTCGTTGATGTCGCGTATCTTACTGGTAGCATGGCGCTCAAAGCTCATGCGGGCATCGGTAGGGGTCATGCCCTTGCCGTTATCTATCACCTGCAGCAGTTCCTTGCCGGCATCTTTTATCACCAGTTGTATATCCGTAGCACCTGCATCTATGGCATTCTCCAATAATTCTTTCACGGCAGAGGCGGGGCGTTGTATCACCTCTCCTGCTGCTATCTGGTTGGCTATATGGTCTGATAAAAGTTGTATTACGTCCGGCACGCTGCACTTTCAATTTCCGCAAAGGTAAGATTTAGCAGGTGCAAAATGAGGCGGATATATGACAAGTATTGTGTTATGGATTAGACTGTTAAAAATGCTACTGTAAAGGGTAGGCAAGCAAAACAATAGGGCTATATTTGTTTCTATGGCAGGACGTATGTTTCCTAGAATATTATTGGCATTACTTATATTTCTTTTACACAATGGCGTTTGGGCACAACGCTCCAAATCCCGCGTGGTAGTTTCTTCGTCTCCCTCGGCTGTAAATCTGAAAGCGCGTTGGGTAGACAGCGTGTTCAATAAACTAAGCGATACGCAACGCATCGGCCAGCTGTTTATGGTGGCGGCCTATTCGGGTGGTAAGGATTATAACGAGGAGAAGATAAAAGACCTGATTTCCAATCACCGCATTGGCGGATTAATATTCATGCAAGGCACTGCCGAGGCACAGGCTACACAAACCAACCTGTACCAGCAAATGGCACGCGTACCGCTGCTGATAGCCATGGATGCAGAATGGGGACTGGGTATGCGCCTGACCGGTGTGCAAAACCTGCCGCGCGCCATGATGATAGGCGCTACGCGCGATACTGGCATGGCCTACACGGTGGGTGCTGCTATAGCTGCGCAATGCAAACGCATGGGCGTCCATATCAATTTTGGCCCGGTGGTAGATGTGAACAATAATCCCAACAACCCCATCATCAATGCCCGCTCGTTTGGCGAGGATAAAGCAATGGTAGTGAAGCTGGGTATCGCCTATATGCGTGGCCTGCAGGATAATGGTGTGATGGCTTGCGCCAAACATTTCCCCGGCCACGGCGATACGGATGTGGATTCGCACAATGACATGCCATCCATACGTAAGTCTTTGCAGCAATTAGATACATTGGAGCTATATCCTTTTAAAAAACTAATAGATGCAGGTATCAAAACCATGATGGTGGCCCACCTGGAAGTGCCTGCGCTGGAAACAGAACCGCATATACCTACTACGCTTTCTAAAAACACCATTACCGGCCTGCTGAAAAACAAGATGGGCTTCAAAGGATTGGTGTTTACTGATGCACTGAATATGCAGGGCATTGCGAAATATTTTGCCCCCGGCGATGTAGACCTGCGCGCTTTGCAGGCGGGCAACGATATGCTGCTGTTCTCTCAGGATGTGCCTACAGCTATTGCTAAGATTCAACAGGCATTGGCTGATAGCACCATCACATGGGCGGAAATAAATGTGCACGTAAAAAAGATACTGGCTGCGAAATATGATGCCGGCCTTTCTACCTTCAAAGCGGTGGAAAATGTAGGTGCTACTGAAGACCTGAACAGGCAGGTGGTAGCTATCCGCACACAAATGGCGAAGCGTGCGACTACGTTGATACGCGACCGTAACTATATCCTTACCGACCTTCTGAATAACAAAAAGCACATAGGCTATGTAGGCATCAATGCCAATGACAGTACACAACTATCCAAACAACTACAGGCGGCCATACCGGATATAAACATCCAATGGTTGCCCAAGGGCAGCAATGGCACAAAGGCTAATAACGTATTAGGTGGCACTACGGTAGATGATATCACCATTGTCGCTATTCACAACATGACTTTTTATCCTACCAATGGCAACTACGGTATAGATGAACAGCAATTGTCTTTCATCAAGCAGATGGCTACCCGCCGCAATGTGATGCTGGTAGTGATGGGCAATCCTTACATCCTGAAAAATGTATGCGAGGTAGGCTCTGCCATGGTGGCTTATGAAGATGATATTATTACCGAAAATATGGTGGCACGTGTGCTGCTGCGCAAGGAAGATGCGCGCGGTGTGCTGCCGGTAAGCCCATGTATAGATATGCAGACAGAAGGCGCATCGCTACTGGCTGGCAAGGCCGGTGTGCAACGCAAGGATGAACTGGAATACCTCGACTTTGCAGAAGATGCCGGCGTGGTAAACCGGAAGGCGCTTGACAAATTGGATATGTTTATGCAACGCGCAATTACCGACGGTGCTTTTCCCGGTTGCAGGGTGCTGGCAGCTAAGAACGGTAAGGTGTTTTATGATAAGGCTTTCGGCTATTATACCTTCGAGAAGCATGTAGCCGTTCAAACAAATACTATTTATGATGTAGCATCTGTTACAAAGGTGCTGTCTACTACCATGGCCGTCATGCGCCTGGTGGAAACAGGCAAGCTGAACCTGGATAAAACCATTGGCGACTACCTGCCATGGGTAAAGCATAGCGATAAGCAAGGCCTGAAAGTACGCGACCTGCTGCTGCACCAGGCAGGACTGAAAAGCTGGATGCCTTTCTACAAAGAAACACTGGATGAGAACAACAACCTGCGCCGTGACTTGTATAGCAACAAGCCCGATAACAGTAAATGGATAGAGGTAGCCAAAGACCTGTATATACGCGGCGATTATGCAGATACCATCTGGAACAGGATATTGAATAGCCCGCTGGAGAATAAAGGCAGGAGCGTGTATAGCGACCTTGACTTCTACTTCCTCGCAGCCATTGCAGAAAGCATTACCGGCATGCATATAGATAAATATGTGGAGGAGCAGTTTTACAAACCCATGGGCTTGAAGTACACTACTTACAACCCACTGAAGAAATTTAAAGCCACACAGATAGCACCTACAGAAAATGATATCTTCTTCCGTAAGCAGATACTACAAGGCTATGTGCACGACCAGGGCGCTGCACTGATGGGCGGTGTGGCCGGGCACGCGGGTATCTTTTCTACTGCGGGTGATGTGGCTGCTGTCTTCCAGATGCTGCTGAATAAAGGCACGTATAAAGGCCAGCGCTACTTCAAGCCGGAAACGATAGAGAAATTTACTGCCTACAATGCTACTATCAGCCGCCGCGGCTTAGGCTTCGATAAGCCATTGGCCGATAAGGATGATGCAGGGCCTGCGGGCAACCGTGTGAGTGGTTACGCATTTGGCCACCAGGGCTTTACCGGCACCTGTGCCTGGGCCGATCCTGCTACGGGCATCGTATTCGTATTCCTGTCGAACCGCATCAATCCATCTGCGGATAATACGGCCATCAACAGGTTGAGCGTGCGCACCGTAGCGCAGGACTATATCTACGAGTCACTGGGCTTCGAAATAAACTATGAGCGCCCCGAGGTGTATAAGACACAATTGGCACAAAAAAACAATACGAAACAGGCAAAGCCCTAAGTGCGGGCATTGCACCATTTGAATACTATCTTTGCCCCCAAATATCCCGTATGCAATTTGACAGGAACGGTTTAGATGATGATAAGTTAATTGAACTATATACCGAACTGGTACGCCCCCGCATGATTGAAGAAAAGATGCTGGTGCTACTAAGGCAGGGCCGCATCAGTAAATGGTTCAGCGGTATAGGGCAGGAAGCTATATCCGTAGGTGCTACTATGGCGTTGGATAGCGATGAGTATGTAATGCCGCTGCACCGCAACCTGGGTGTTTTCACCGTCCGCAAAATGCCGTTCGATAAGCTGTTCATGCAATGGCAGGGAAAGAAAGAAGGCTTTAGTAAAGGCCGCGAGCGCTCGTTCCACTTCGGTGCCAATGAGTACCATATATGCGGTATGATATCGCACCTCGGTCCGCAACTGGCTATTGCCGATGGTATAGCACTGGCGCACAAGCTGAGGAAAGAGAATAAAGTATCGGTTGCCTTTAGTGGCGATGGCGGTACCAGCGAGGGTGATTTTCACGAAGCGCTGAACGTAGCTGCTGTATGGGGTTTGCCTACCATTTTCATCATAGAGAACAATGGCTATGGCCTGAGCACACCTATTAACGAACAGTTTGTATGTAAGCAACTGGCCGACCGTGCCATAGGGTACGGCATGAAGGGCATCACCATAGATGGCAATAACATACTGGAAGTTTACAAGACCATAAAAGAAGCCCGCGAATATTGCATCCGCGAGCAGAAACCTATACTGATAGAGTGCATGACCTTCCGCATGCGCGGCCACGAAGAGGCCAGCGGTGTGAAGTATGTACCTAAAGAACTGTTTGAAGAATGGGGCAAGAAAGACCCAGTAGCCAACTTTGAAAGCTACCTGCTGGAAAAAGGTGTGCTATCTCAAGACAGGATAAGGGACATACGCGATGGCATACAGAAGGAAATAGAAGATGGCCTGGCTACCGGCTTTGCTGCAGGCCCTATTACGCCCGATACCGAAGAAGAAGTACGCGATGTATACGCGCCACACAATGGTGCAGCCATAGCCCCTGCTACCGGTGCGCGCACCGAAAAGAAGTTTATACAAGCCCTGAGCGACGGCCTGCGCCAGAGCATGGAAAAGCATGATAACCTGGTAC